>NZ_JBFUFP010000423.1:0-4400 GCF_056403375.1 Rhizobacter sp. P2_H2 | reverse complement strand
GCCTGGTGCACCGGCAGCAGGCTGACCGCGGTGACACCCAGCCGCTTCAGGTGCGCGATGGCGGCGTCGCTCGCCAGGCCCGCATAGGTGCCGCGCTGCGCCTCGGGCACGCCGGGATGCAGCCGGGTGAAGCCCTTCACGTGCAGCTCGTACAGCACCGTGTCGGCCAGCGGCGTGCAGGGCGGCGCATCCGTACCCCAGTCGAAGCCGTCGCGCACGACGCGCGCCTTCAGCGCCCGTTCTCCATCCCACTCGAAGCGGCCGACGATCTCGCGCGCATACGGGTCGAGCAGCAGCTGGTCCGGGTTGAAGCGGTGCCCGCGCTCCGGCTGCCACGGGCCGTGCGCGCGCAGGCCGTACACCAGCCCCGGCTGCGCGCCCGGCAGGTAGCCGTGCCACACCTGCTGCGTGTGGCCGGGCAGGGCGGTGCATGAGCGCTGCTGCGTGCCGGTCTCGTCGAACAGGCACAGGTCGATGCCTTGCGCATGTTCCGAGAAGACCGCGAAGTTGATGCCGTGGCCGTCCCAGTGCGCACCCAGCGGCCACGGGCGGCCCGCCTCCAGGCCTGTCATCAGGTGGCCGACCACTCGAGGAACACGGTGGCCAGCGGTGGCAGCGTCAGCATCACCGACTGCGCGCGGCCCTGCCACGGCACGTCTTCCGAGCGCGCGGCGCCGAGCGGCGTGCCGACGTTGCTGCCGCCGTAGTGCGCCGAATCGGTGTTGATGCGCTCGCGGTACTCGCCCGGCCGCGGCACGCCGACGCGGAACCCCTGGCGCACCGTCGGTGTCAGGTTGGCGACGACCAGCACGGTAGCGCCCCCGTGGCGGCCGTGCCGCACGAAGCTGATCACCGAATGCTCGGCATCCTGGTGGTCGATCCACTCGAAGCCGGCCGGGATGAAATCCTGCTCGTACAGCGCCGGCGTGGCCCGGTAGAAGCGGTTCAGGTCGCGCACCAGCCGCTGCATGCCTTCGTGCAGGCCATCGGAAAGAAGATGCCAGTCGAGGCTCTGGTCATGGTCCCACTCGCGCTCCTGCGCGAACTCGCCGCCCATGAACAGCAGCTTCTTGCCCGGGTGCCCGAACATGAAGCCGTAGTAGGCCCGCAGGTTCGCGAACTTCTGCCAGCGGTCGCCCGGCATCTTCGCGATCAGCGAGCCCTTGCCGTGCACCACCTCGTCGTGCGAGAGCGGCAGCACGAAGTTCTCGTTGAAGGCATACACCAGCCCGAAGCTCATCTCGCCGTGGTGGTGCTTGCGGTGCACCGGGTCGCGCGCCATGTACTTCAGCGTGTCGTGCATCCAGCCCATGTTCCACTTGTAGTGGAAGCCGAGGCCGCCGGCGAAGGTGGGCCGCGACACCGCCGGGAAGGCGGTCGATTCCTCGGCCAGCGTGACGGCCTGCGCCCGCTCGATGCCCACCACCTCGTTCATGCGCTTCAGGAACGCGATGGCCTCGAGGTTCTCGCGCCCGCCGTGCACGTTCGGGATCCACTCGCCCGGCTCGCGGCTGTAGTCGCGGTACAGCATCGAGGCGACCGCATCGACGCGCAGCCCGTCGACGTCGTAGCGCTCCAGCCAGTACAACGCATTGCCGACCAGGAAGTTGCGCACCTCGGTGCGCCCAAGGTTGTAGATCAGCGTGTTCCAGTCGTTGTGGAAGCCTTCGCGCGGGTCGGCGTATTCGTACAGGTGCGTGCCGTCGAACTGCGCGAGGCCGTGCACGTCGCTCGGGAAATGCGCCGGCACCCAGTCGAGCAGCACGCCGAGGCCGGCCGAATGGCAGCGGTCGACGAAGCGCCGGAAGCCCGGGCCGTCGCCGAAGCGCGCGGTGGGCGAATACAGCCCCACCGGCTGGTAGCCCCACGAGCCGTCGAACGGGTGCTCGCTGACCGGCATCAGCTCGAGGTGCGTGAAGCCCATGTCCTGTGCATACGGCACCAGCGTGTCGCCGAGCTCGTCCCAGCTCAGCCAGCGGTCGCCTTCCTCGGGCTTGCGGCGCCACGAGCCGAGGTGCACCTCGTAGATGCTGACCGGCGCGTCGAGCGCGTTCGACTGCTGGCGCTGCGCCGAGGCCGGCGCGAGCCGCGGCATGTGCGAGACCACGCTCGCGGTGGCCGGCCGCAGCTCGGACTGCAGCGCGTACGGGTCGGCCTTCTGCGGCAACACGTGGCCGTCGGCGGTGCGGATCTCGTACTTGTAGCGCGCGCCTTCGGCGATGCCGGGCAGGAAGATCTCCCACACGCCGCACTCGCGGCGCAGCCGCATCGGGTGGATGCGGCCGTCCCAGTGGTTGAAGTCGCCGACCACGCTGACGCGCGACGCGTTCGGCGCCCACACCGCGAAGCTGGTGCCGCTGACGCCTTCCATCACGCGCACCTGCGCGCCCAGCGTCTCGTACGGCCGCAGGTGCGTGCCCTCGGCCAGCAGCCACACGTCGAGCTCGCCGAGCACCGGCGGGAAGCGGTAGGGGTCGTCGACGGTGGAGACGCTGCCGTCGGCCCAGGTGAACTGCAGGCGGTGCGTGCCGGCGGCGCTGCCGAGCATGCCCTCGAACACGCCGTCGGGGTGCAGCTGCGTCAGCAGCGACAGCGGCTGGCCGCTGGAGACATCCACGGCCAGCGCCGCGCGGGCACCGGGCTGGAAGCAGCGCAGCCAGCGCTGCCCGCTCGTATCGACGTGCGCGCCGAGCACCGAGAACGGATCACCGTGGCGGGCGTGGCGGATGTCCTCGATCTCGGCGGCGGTCAGCATGGGAGGCGGTGGCAACGACGGGGTGTCATTGTCAGGCAACCGATCGCAGCGCCGCCGCGGCCTTCAGCTCGGGGTCGATGTTCCAGATGTCGCGCGCGTACTCGCGGATCGTGCGGTCGGCCGAGAACGCGCCCATGCCGGCCACGTTGGCGATCGCGCGCGCGATCCAGGCCTCGCGGTGGCCATACAGCGTGTCCACGCGTTGCTGCGTTTGCACGTAGGCGTCGTAGTCGGCGAGCAGCAGGTAGTGGTCGCCGCCCCACAGCAGTGAATCGACGAGTGGGCGGTAGCGGTCGTGCTCGTCGGGCGAGAACAGGCCGCCGGAGATCGCGTCGAGCACCGCCTTCAGCGCCGGGTTGCCGTCGTAGTGGCGCATCGGGTGGTAGCCCGAGGCCTTCAGCGCCTGCACCTCGGGCGTCTTCAGCCCGAAGATGAAGATGTTGTCGTCGCCGACGCTCTGGCGGATCTCGATGTTCGCGCCGTCGTCGGTGCCGATCGTCAGCGCGCCGTTCAGYGCGARCTTCATGTTGCCGGTGCCCGAGGCTTCGGTGCCGGCAGTGGAGATCTGCTCCGACAGGTCGGCGCCCGGCATGATGACCTCGGCCACCGAGACGCCGTAGTTCGGGATGAACACCACGCGCAGCTTGCCGCCGACGCGCGGATCGGCGTTGACCACCGTGCCCACGTCGTGGATCAGCCGGATGATCGACTTCGCCGTCTGGTAAGACGACGCGGCCTTGCCGGCGAAGATCACGGTGCGCGGCACCCAGGGCAGCGTCGGGTTCTCGATGATCGCCAGGTAGCGCGTGACGACGTGCAGCACGTTCAGCAGCTGGCGCTTGTACTCGTGGATGCGCTTGACCTGCACGTCGAACAGGCTGCCCGGGTCGACGTGGATGCCGGTGTGGCGCTGGATGTGCTCGGCCAACCGCTTCTTGTTGTTGAACTTGATCGCGGCGAACTTGCTGCGGAAGGCCTCGCTGCCGGCGTGCTCCTTCAGCTGCGCGAGCTGGTCGAGGTCGAGCCGCCAGCCGCGGCCGAGCGTCTGGTCGAGCAGGTGCGCCAGGCCCGGGTTGGCCTGCGCCAGCCAGCGCCGCGGCGTGACGCCGTTGGTCATGTTCGTGAAACGGCTCGGGTACAGCGACGCGAAGTCCGCGAAGATGGTCTTGGTCAGCAGCTCGGAATGCAGTGCCGAGACGCCGTTGACCTTGTGGCTGCCGACGATCGACAGGTTGGCCATGCGCACCCGGCGCTCGCCCGATTCGTCGATCAGCGACAGGCGCCGCAGGAAGCCGTCGTCGCCGGGGCGCTGCTTGGCCGCCAGGTCGAGGAACTCCTGGTTGATGCGGAAGATGATCTCCAGGTGGCGCGGCAGCACCTGCTGCATCAGCGACACCGCCCAGGTCTCGAGCGCCTCGGGCATCAGCGTGTGGTTGGTGTACGAGAAGGTCTTCTGCGTGACCTCCCAGGCGGCGGCCCAGGGCATCGCGTGGTCGTCGCACAGCACGCGCATCAGCTCGGCCACGCCGATCGCCGGGTGCGTGTCGTTCAGGTGGATCGCGACCTGGTCGGCCAGGTTCTGCAGGCTGTCGTGCTCGTCGAGGTGGCGGGCGACGATGTCCTGGATCGACGCGCTGGTGAAGAA
>NZ_JBFUFP010000422.1:0-4401 GCF_056403375.1 Rhizobacter sp. P2_H2 | reverse complement strand
GCGGCGGGGTGTACGGCAGCGCCGGCGCGGGCGGCTGGCTGGCGTGGGGCCTGTGGTGGCTCGCGCTCGGCTGGCTGTTCCTCGCGCAGGCGGTGCTGTTGTGGCGCACCGGCACGCGGCTGGCGCCGCGCCTGGGCGCGCTCCTGGTCGTCGCAGCGGTGCTCGTGGCCAATCAATGGCTGAACCGCGCCACCTACTGGTACCCGGCCCGTGCCGAAACCGCCGAGGGCGAAGACGATGCGCCGCGCTTCAAGCTGACGCAGGAGCTGGTCGAGCAGCAATCGCAGCTGCTGCAGACGCAGTTGCAGGCCATCGCGTCGCAGCGCAAGGGCACGATCGACGTCTACACGCTGACCTTTGCGCCGGACGCCGAGGAGGAGGTGTTCCGCCGCGAGAGCGCGATGGTGACCGACGTGATGACGACCCGCTTCGACAGCGCCGGCCGCGCGCTGCAGCTGGTCAGCCACCACGACGACCCGGCCGCATTCCCGTGGGCCACGCCGGTGAACCTGCAGCGCGCGATCACGCGCATGGCCGCGCTGATGGACCGCGACGAGGACGTGCTGTTCCTGCACCTCACCTCGCACGGCGCACGCGACGGGCAGCTCGCGTCGTCGTTCTGGCCGCTGGAGGTCGATTCGGTCACGCCGGCGATGCTGAAGGGCTGGCTCGATGCGGCGGGCATCCGCCACCGCGTGATCTCGGTGTCGGCCTGCTTCTCGGGCAGCTGGATCGCGCCGCTCTCGGACCCCGACACGCTGGTGATGACCGCGGCCGATGCCGACCACACCTCGTACGGCTGCGGCCGCCGCTCGCCGCTGACCTTCTTCGGCCGCGCGATGTACGACGAAGGGATGCGCACGACCTGGTCGTTCGAGGAGGCGCATGCCGCCGCGCGCACGCGCATCGAGCAGCGCGAGAAGGAAGCCGGCAAGACCGACGGCTACTCGAACCCGCAGATCGCGATGGGCGAGCGCATGCGGGCAACGCTCGCGGCGCTGGAGGCTCAGCTCGCCGCCTCGGCCCGGCTCAGCCGGCCGCGGAGTCCTTGATCTCCATCGCTTTGTTGACGCTCAGCGCGATCAGCGTGGCCGCCGCACCCGACAACAGGTAGACGCTGACGTACGCGAGGCCGAAGTGCGCCGACAGGCCCAGCGCCACCAGCGGCGCGAAGCCCGCGCCGACCAGCCAGGCCAGGTCGGACGTGAGCGCAGCGCCGGTGTAGCGGTGCTGCGTCTCGAAGTTGGACGTCACCGCGCCCGACGCCTGGCCGTACGACAGCCCGAGCAGCGCGAAGCCGACCAGGATGAAGACGTCCTGCCCGAGCGGCCCGCCGCCCAGCAGCGTCGGCGCGAAGCCGCTGAACACCCCGATCGCCGCGGCCAGCGTGCCCAGCGTGGTGCGGCGGCCGAACCGGTCGGCAATGCTGCCCGACGCGATGATGCCCAGCGCGGCAATGCCGGCGCCCACCATCTGCACCGCGAGGAACTCGCTGATCGACTGCGTGGAATACAGCTTGATCCACGACAGCGGGAACACCGTGACGATGTGGAACAGCGCATAGCTCGCGAGCGCCGCGAACGCACCGATCACGATGGTGGAGCCCTGCGTGCGGGCCAGCTCGCCGACGCTGGTGGGCTCGAGCTCGTGCGCGTCGAGCAGCTTCGCGTATTCATTGGTGGCCACCAGGCGCAGCCGCGCGAACAGCGCCACCACGTTGATCGCGAACGCCACGTAGAACGGATAGCGCCAGCCCCAGGTCAGGAAATCCTCGGAGCTCAGGCTCGCGTACAGGAAGGCGAACAGCCCGCTCGCGATCACGAAGCCGATCGGCGCGCCCAGCTGGCCGAGCATCGCGTACCAGCCGCGGCGGTTCTTCGGCGCGTTCAGTGCCAGCAGCGACGGCAGGCCGTCCCAGGCGCCGCCCAGCGCCAGCCCCTGGCCGACGCGGAAGATCGACAGCAGCACGATCGACGTGAAGCCGATGCTCTGGTAGCCCGGCACGAAGGCCATGCCGGCGGTCGACGAACCGAGCAGGAACAGCGCGATCGTCAGCTTGGCCTCGCGCCCGTAGCGCCGCTGGATCGCCATGAAGATCACGCTGCCGATCGGGCGCGCGATGAACGCGAACGAGAAGATCGTGAAGGCCCACAGCGTGCCTTCGAGGCCTTTTTCGAACGGGAAAAACACTGACGGGAACACGAGCACTGCCGCGATCCCGAACACGAAGAAGTCAAAATACTCCGATGACCTCCCGATGATCACGCCGATGGCGATCTCGCCGGGCGCGACCTTCGCATCATGGGCGGCATGCAGCCGGCGGGTGTCTCGACCGATGTCTTCGGTCGTCGGATGCGGATGTTTCGGATCCAGAGAGGAAGTCGTCATGAAGCTTCAGTCCGCTGTCTTGGGCATTGTCTTGAGCACCTTGGAGGTTCCCACGGCCGGGTTCCGGAGGCGATAGGACAAAACGTCCAATGCCCGAGCCGGGCCGTTGAACGTAGATTCTCGGCCCATCGGGCGCCGGTTGGAAGCATTTTGCGCGCCCCTCCTACCAGAACCTGGCATGCCACCCCACAAACAGCCCCTGAGCCGACGGCTCCTGCTGGCCCCCGCCCTGCTCCTCACCGGGCTGCTGGCCGGCTGCAACACCGTGTTGCTGAACCCCTCCGGCGACATCGCCGCCCAGCAAGGCAAGCTGATCATCGTCAGCACCTGGCTGATGCTGCTGATCATCGTTCCGGTGATCGCGCTGACGGTGACCTTCGCCTGGCGCTACCGCGCTTCCAACCGCGCGGCCCGCTATGAACCCGACTGGGACCACTCCACGCAGCTCGAGCTGGTGATCTGGGCGGCGCCGCTGCTGATCATCATCGCGCTGGGCGCGATCACCTGGATCAGCACCCACACGCTGGACCCGTACCGCCCGCTGAGCCGCATCGACGAGAAGCGCCCGGTCACCGCCGACGTGAAGCCGCTGGTGGTCGAGGTGGTCGCGCTCGACTGGAAGTGGCTCTTCATCTACCCCGAGCAAGGCATCGCCGTCGTCAACGAGCTGGCCGCGCCGGTCGACCGGCCGATCCAGTTCAAGATCACCGCGTCATCGGTGATGAACGCGTTCTACATCCCCGAGCTGGCCGGCATGATCTACGCGATGCCGGGCATGCAGACCCAGTTGCATGCGGTGATCAACAAGCCGGGCGACTACGAAGGCTTCTCGGCCAACTACAGCGGCGCCGGCTTCTCGCACATGCGCTTTCGCTTCCACGGCGTGGACAACGCCGGGTTCGACAAGTGGGTGCAGGCCGCCCGCGCCGACGCCAAGGAGCTCACCCGCGCCGACTACCTGCAGCTCGAGAAGCCGAGCGAGCGCGAGCCGGTGCGCCGCTACGCGAGCTTCGCGCCGGGCCTGTACGACGCCATCCTGAACCGCTGCGTCGACACCTCGAAGATGTGCATGTCCGAGATGATGGCGATCGACRCCGGCGGCGGCCTCGGCCGCCAGGGCATCGACGGCGTCAAGGAGAAAGAAGGCCACACCTCCGACGCCAACGGCGCCACGCCCCGCACCTACTACGTCGCCGCCGCGCTGTGCACGGTGGCCGACCCGACCGGCACGCAACCCGTTCTGCGCGCCGCGCAGAACGCCAGCACCCAGAACTGAGTCGCACCGATGCTCGATCACCTCGATTTGACGAAGCTCGTCTTCGGCCGCCTCTCATGGAACGCGATCCCGCTCCATGAGCCCATCCTGCTCGTCACCTTCGTCGCCGTCTGCCTGGGCGGCGTCGGCATGGTGGCGCTGCTCACCCGCTACCGCCTGTGGGGCTACCTCTGGCGCGAATGGTTCACCAGCATCGACCACAAGAAGATCGGGATCATGTACGTGATCCTGGGCCTCGTGATGCTGCTGCGCGGCTTCGCCGACGCGGTGATGATGCGGGCCCAGCAGGCCGTGTCGTTCGGCGAGAACCTCGGCTACCTGCCGCCGCACCACTACGACCAGATCTTCACCGCCCACGGCGTGATCATGATCTTCTTCGTCGCGATGCCGCTGGTCACCGGGCTGATGAACTTCGTCGTGCCGCTGCAGATCGGCGCGCGCGACGTGGCCTTCCCGTTCCTGAACAACTTCAGCTTCTGGATGACCACCTTCGGCGCCGGCCTCGTGATGGCCTCGCTGTTCGTCGGCGAGTTCGCGCGCACCGGCTGGCTGGCCTACCCGCCGCTGTCGGGCATCGCGTACAGCCCTGACGTGGGGGTCGATTACTACATCTGGTCCTTGCAGATCGCGGGGGTCGGCACGCTGCTGTCGGGCGTGAACCTGATCGCCACCATCGTCAAGATGCGCGCGCCCGGCATGTCGATGATGAAGATGCCCGTCTTCACGTGGACCYCGCT
>NZ_JBFUFP010000421.1:0-4408 GCF_056403375.1 Rhizobacter sp. P2_H2 | reverse complement strand
GTCGGCGGCAGCGAGGCCTGCATCGCCACCCACCCGAGCGACATGGCGGTGGCGATGCGGTTGCTGGACGCCGGCATCGAAACGGTGCGGCCCGACGGGCGCACCCGGGTGATTCCGATCGCCGATTTCCACCGCCTGCCGGGCAACACGCCGCACATCGACACCACGCTGGAGCGCAACGAACTGATCACCGCGGTGACGCTGCCCCCGCCGCTCGGCGGCACGCACCTGTACCGCAAGGTGCGCGATCGGGCGTCCTACGCCTTCGCGCTGGTCTCGGTGGCCGCGGTGATCCAGCGCGACGGCGCCGGGCGCGTCGCGCTCGGCGGCGTCGCCCACAAGCCCTGGCGCGATGCCGCGGCCGACGCCGCCCTGCCGCAGGGCGCAAAGGCCGCCACCGCACGGCTGCTGGCCGACGCCAGGCCGACGAACGACAACGCATTCAAGGTGGTGCTGGCAGAGCGCACGCTCGCCGCGGTGCTGGCCCAGGCCAGAACCTCCTGACACAAGGGAAGGCTCATGAAATTCGACACCCCCGCGACCACCAATCCGATCGACCAGCTCAAGGTCGTCGGACAGCCGACGCCACGCATCGACGGCCCGTTGAAGACGACCGGTACCGCCCCCTATGCCTATGAACGCCACGACGCGGCACCCGATGCGGTGTACGGCTGCGTCGTCGGTGCCGGCATCGCCAAGGGACGGATCGCGTCGATGGACCTGCGCGCCGCGCGCGCGGCACCCGGTGTGCTGGCGATCGTCACGGCGCGCAACGCCGGCAAGCTCGGCAAGGGCTCGTTCAACACCGCCAAGTTGCTGGGCGGGCCGGACATCGACCACTACCACCAGGCGGTCGCGCTGGTGGTGGCGACAACCTTCGAGCAGGCGCGTGCCGCCGCGCAGCGGGTGCGCATCCGCTACACGCCGGCGGCRGGCAAGTACGACCTGTCCGCGGAGAAGGCCGGGGCACCGATGCCGAAGCCGACGGCGTTCGGTGGGCCTGCGCAATCCAAGGTCGGCGACTTCGATGGCGCCTATGCCGCCGCGCCGGCGCAGCTCGACGCCACGTACACCACACCCGACCAATCGCACGCGATGATGGAACCGCATGCGTCCACCGCCCTGTGGCGCGGCGACAAGCTCACCGTCTGGACCTCGAACCAGATGATTGCCTGGAGCGTCGGCGATCTCGCGAAGACGCTCGGGATCCCCAAGGACAACGTGCGCCTGGTGTCGCCGTTCATCGGCGGCGGCTTCGGCGGAAAGCTCTTCGTGCGCGCCGACGCGGTGCTGGCCGCGCTCGGCGCGCGCGCGGTGCGCCGGCCGGTGAAGGTCGCACTGCAGCGGCCGCTGATGATCAACAACACCACGCACCGGCCCGCCACCATCCAGCGCATCCGCATCGGCGCGCTGCCCGACGGCAGGATCACCGCCATCGCGCACGAGGGCTGGTCGGGCGACCTCCCCGGCGGCCAGGCGGAGACGGCCGTCAACCAGACGCGCCTGCTGTATGCCGGGGCCAATCGCCTGACCACCACGCGCCTGGCCGTGCTCGACCTGCCGGAAGGCAATGCGATGCGTGCCCCGGGCGAGGCGCCCGGCCTGATGGCCCTGGAGATCGCCATCGACGAGATGGCCGAGAAGCTCGGCATGGACCCGGTGGCGTTGCGCATCGTCAACGACACGCAGGTGGATCCGGAGAAGCCCGCTCGCCCGTATTCGCAGCGGAACCTGGTGCAGTGCCTGCGCCTGGGGGCCGAGCGCTTCGGCTGGGAACGCCGCAGCGCGCAGCCCGCGCAGCGGCGCGAGGGCCGCTGGCTGATGGGCATGGGCATGGCGGCCGGCTTTCGGAACAACCTGCTGACGAAATCCGGCGCCCGGGTGCGGATCGACCACCGCGGCATCGTGACGGTGGAGACCGACATGACCGACATCGGCACCGGCTCGTACACCATCATTGCGCAGACGGCGGCGGAGATGATGGGCGTACCGCTGGCCAGCGTGCAGGTGCGCCTCGGGGATTCGCTGCACCCGGTGTCGGCCGGCTCCGGTGGCCAGTGGGGTGGCAACAACTCGACCGCCGGTGTGTATGCGGCCTGCGTGAAGCTGCGCGAGGCGGTGGCGAAGAAGCTCGGCATGCCGGCCGCCGATGCGGTGTTCGTCGACGGGACCGTGCGCACGGCGGGGCGCAGCGTGCCGCTGGGCGAGGCGGCGGGGCCCCAGGGGCTCGCGGCCGAAGATGCCATCGAGTACGGCGACCTGGACAAGAAGTACCAGCAGTCGACGTTCGCGGCGCACTTCATCGACGTGGCCGTCGACGCGGCGACGGCCGAGACCCGGGTGCGGCGGATGCTTGCGGTGTGCGCGGCCGGGCGCATCCTGAACCCGATCTCGGCGCGCAGCCAGGTCATCGGCGCGATGACGATGGGCGTGGGTGCGGCGCTGATGGAGGAGCTCGCGGTGGACAAGCGCCGCGGCTTCTTCGTCAACCACGACCTGGCCGGCTACGAGGTGCCGGTGCACGCCGACATTCCGCACCAGGACGTGATCTTCCTGGACGAGACCGACCCGATCTCGTCACCGATGAAGGCCAAGGGGGTCGGGGAACTCGGCCTGTGCGGTGTCGGCGCGGCGATCGCGAATGCGATCTGCAACGCCACCGGCGTGCGCGTGCGCGACTACCCGATCACGCTCGACAAGCTGCTCGACCGGATGCCGCCGTTCGCGTGAGGAGCAGACCGCCGCCGGCGCAGCAGGTACCAGGCCGCCGGAATCACGAGCATGCTGAGCAGCGGCGCGGTCACCATGCCGCCCACCATCGGCGCGGCGATTCGGGTCATGACCTCGGAGCCGGTACCGCTGCCGGACAGGATGGGCAACAGGCCCGCCATGACAACGGCGACGGTCATTGCCTTCGGCCGTACACGCAGCACCGCGCCCTCGCGGACGGCCGCCAGCAGCGTTGCTTCGTTGTCCGGTTCGCCGGCAGCGATACGCCGCGCATGCGCGTTCTTCAGGTAGATGAGCATCACGACGCCGAACTCCGCTGCGACGCCTGCCAACGCGATGAACCCCACTGCCGTGGCCACGGAGACGGAATGRCCCAGCGCCCAGATGAGCCAGAAGCCCCCCACCAGCGAGAACGGCACCGCCGCCATCACGAGCGCCGCATCCGCGAACGAGCGGAACAACAGGTACAGCAACACGAAGATGACTGCGATCGTGATCGGCACGACGATCTTCAGCCGTTGCGTTGCGCGCTCCAGGTACTCGAACTGTCCGGACCATGACACGGCGTAGCCGGCCGGCATCGCCACCTTCCGGGCCACCGCAGACTGCATGTCGTTCACGACCGAGCGCAGGTCCCGGCCCCGCACGTCGACGTAGACCCAGCCCGAGAGCCGGGCGTTCTCGCTGCGCAGCATGGGAGGCCCTTCTTCGATGGCGACGCGTGCCACGTCCTGCAGCAGCACGGTGGCGCCCTTCCCGGTCACGAACGGCAACGCCCGCAAGCGCTCCAACGAGTCGCGAAGCTCGCGCGGATAGCGCACGTTCACGGGATACCTCTCACGCCCCTGGACAACCTCGCCGACGTTCTCTCCGCCGATGGCCGTCGACACCACCGCCTGCACGTCGGCCACCGACAGGCCGTGGCGCGCCGCGGCCAGGCGGTCCACCTCCACGTCGATGTACCTGCCTCCGGTCAAGCGCTCCGCCAACGCCGACGACACGCCGGGCACGCCCTTCACGGCCGCCTCGATCTGCGTCGCCAGGCCATCGATGACGGCCAGGTCCGCGCCGGCGACCTTGATGCCCACGGGACTCTTGATGCCGGTCGCCAGCATGTCGATGCGGTTGCGGATCGGGGGAACCCAGATGTTCGAGAGGCCGGGCACCTTGACCACGCGGTCGAGTTCCTCCACCAGCTTGTCCGGTGTCATGCCCGCTCGCCATTGATCGCGCGGCTTGAAGCGGATGGTGGTCTCGAACATCTCCAGCGGTGCCGGATCCGTCGCCGTGTCCGCGCGCCCCGCCTTTCCGAACACGCGCTCGACCTCCGGCACCGTCTTGATGAGCCGGTCGGTCTGCTGGAGCAGTTGCGCCGCCTTCGACACGGACAGTCCGGGCAGCGCCGACGGCATGTACAGCAGGTCGCCTTCGTCGAGCGCGGGCATGAACTCGCCTCCCAGCCGCAGCACCGGCACCGCGGTCAAGGCGAGCAGGCCCGCAGCGACCAGCAGCGTCGCCTTCGGGAAGCGCAGCACGGTGTCGAGCACCGGCCGATAGAGGGCGATGAGCAAGCGGTTCACGGGGTTGGCGGCCTCGTCCGGAATGCGGCCGCGAACCAGGTAGCCCATCAGGACCGGCACGAGCGTGACGGAGAGACCCGCGGCCGCAGCCATGGCGC
>NZ_JBFUFP010000420.1:0-4411 GCF_056403375.1 Rhizobacter sp. P2_H2 | reverse complement strand
GACTGCGCGTCGGCGACATCGTGGTCGGCATGAACGGCCGGGCGCTCGGCGACAGCGGCGACTTCGTGCGGGCGCTGCTGTCGTGGCGCTCGGTGGCGGGCACGCGGCTGACGGTGTTCCGCGCGGGCGGCTACCTCGAGCTGCGTGCCGCGGCCCGCGATTGACGTGGGTCAAATCGCGGCGCCGCAGTGCACCGAACAATGGATCCGCTCGATGACCCTTGCGCTGGAGACCGCATGGCGCTGCCCACCCAGACCCACCTCGAAGCCGCGCGCGGCGGCACACCCGCCTGCACGCGGCGTCGCTTCATCCGGCTGGTGCCGGTGGGCGCCGCGCTGTGGTTCCCGGCGGCGCACGCCAAGCCGAAGCCGGTGCCGCCACCGGACCCGTCGACCTTCCCGCACCTGGACGAGCGCGATCCCCACGCGAAGGCGGTGGGCTACGTCGAGGACGCGGCGCGCGTCGACCGCCGGGTCTATCCGAAGTTCACCGCCGGCAGCACCTGCGACAACTGCGCGCTGTACCGCGTGCCGGCCCAGGCCTGGTCGGAGTGCACCCTGTTCCCGCGCAAGCTGGTGGCGGCCAAGGGCTGGTGCGACGCCTACGTGCGGCGCGCGGCACCGTGACCTGCCGTGGGCGCCTGTCGGGGCGCCGGGTCGGCGACCCGCACGAGCCACTCGTGCATGAGCTGCTTCTCGCCCGCGGTGAGTCCCGGCAGGTCGGCCAGGTGCGCACGCAGCGTCGAGACCGCCGCAGCCACGCCGGAGTCTTTCACCGGGGCGTCCTTCAGGATGGCGCCCAGGACCGCGTCGCGGGCCGCCTCGGCCATGCCGCGACGCGCCTCGGGGGCCCTGCCGAGCATCTCGAGCACCGTGCCCTTTGCCATCGCGTGGCAGAGGTCGACCGCGCGCTCTTCACTCACCGTCAGCCGGCCGGCCAGGGCGATCGCATGAATCCTGTCGCGCAGCACCGCCAGCCCCGCCACCGCGGCCTTCGACGTGCGACCGGGCCGGCCGTAGATCAGCACGAAGACCTCGGGGTTCTCCAGCCCGAATGACGTGTAGCCCATGAAGCCCTTGCGGAGCGACTCGACGGGGTCCACGCCGGACTTGTCGGCTCGCTTCCTGGCGACGAAGTCGGCCAGCGCCTGTTCCGCAACGGCGTCGAGCAGGCCCTCCTTGTCGCCGAAGAGCCGGTAGATCGCCGGCGCCTGCACGTCTGCCGCCGCGGCAACGGCACGCGTGGTCACGGCGTCGCCGCCGCCCTCGGCCAGCAGTTGAATGGCGGCGGCAACGATGCGTGTGCGGGATTCATCCTTCACGCGACCGCCCCAATGCGCTGGAACAACTCGAACAGGTTCCCCCACGGGTCGGTGAAGAAGGCGATGCGGTGACTGATGGGCGGAACGTCGAAGGGGTCCCGCACGATGTTCACGCCACGGCGGCGCAGCGCTTCGACGGTGTCGTCGGCGTTGTCGACTCGCAGGCAGACGTGATCCCAGCCGGCCACCCTGACATCGCCCCGCGACGGACGCGGCAAGGACTCCTGCCCTCCGAGCAACTCGATCCAGAAGTCGTCGTGAACCGCAGGCGCCAGGTAGACGAACCTGCGCTCGCCAAGCGCCATCGAGTGCATCACGCGAAAGTCGAGGGTGCTCGTGTACCAGGCGATGGCCGCATCGATGTCGTCGACGCGGATGCCCACGTGGTCCGGTCGGAACGACGTGAAGGGACTCGCGGTCTTCGCGGCAGGAGCGACGAAAGGCAGCGGCATCTGGATCTCCTGGGCGTGAGGCCCGATATCAGTGGTATCAATTCATTGATATCAACGATAACACAGATGCCCGCAACGGAACCCAGGATGTCGCGCTCACCGGAGCTTGACGACGACCTTGCCCTTCGCGCGGCCCGCTTCGACATACGCCATCGCCTCGTTGGTCGATTCGAACGGGAAGACCCGGTCCACCACCGGCTGGATGACGCCGGCATCGAAGAGCCGCGTGATCTCGCGCAACTGGCTCCCGTTCGCTCTCATGAAGAGGAACGAGTAGCCGACCCCACGGCGCTTCGCCTGTCGCCGCACGCCCGAGCTCAGCAGCCGCATGGCCAGCTTCACGAACCAGGGTGCCCCGATCTCCGTGCCGAAATCGGGATCGGGCGGCCCGGAGATGGAGACGAGCTTCCCGCCGGCCTTGAGCACGCGGAGGGACTTTGCGAGCGTCTTGCCGTCCTGGCTGTTCAGCACCACGTCGCAGTCGCGCAGGACATCCCCGAAGTCCTGGTTCCGGTAGTCGATGACGATGTCGGCGCCCAGGCGTTTCACGAGATCCACATTGGCCGAGCTCGTCGTCGTGGCCACGGTGGCGCCGAGATGCCTGGCCAGTTGAATGGCCACGGTGCCGACGCCGCCGGAGCCGGCCTGGATGAAGACCTTCTGCCCCTTCTTCAAGCCGGCCTTCACGACCAGGGCCTGCCACGCCGTCAAGGCCACCAGCGGGATGGAAGCAGCTTCTTCCATCGTGAGCCCTCGCGGCTTGAGCGCCAGCGAAGCTTCCTTGACGGGCACGAATTCAGCGAAGCTGCCGATCCGGAAGTCGTCCGGCCGCGCACAGACCTCATCACCGACCTTGAACTGCCGCACGCGCGGGCCGATCCTGACGACCACCCCGGCCACGTCGTGGCCGAGGATGAGCGGCAGGCGATACGGCAGGATGAGCTTGAACTCGCCGTCCCTGATCTTGGAGTCCAGCAGGTTCACGCCGGCGGCATGGACCTGGACCAGGACCTCGTCGTCGCGCAGCTCCGGAATCGGCACCTCTGCCAGTTCCAATGCGCCCTTCTTGCCGTATCGATGGAGAACGAATGCTTTCATGGTTCTCACGCCGCGAGACGCAGGTTCTTGCGAATGCCGGCGTCCACCATGCCGGCCGGTGCGAAGGTGCGAAGCAACTGCAGGAAGCCGGCGCGGCCGCCGGCCGTGTAGCGCAGCTTCGGGTGGGCCGCGATCGACGCTTTCAGCACGGTCTCGGCCACCACCGCCGGCTCGTCTGCCTCGTCGATCAGCTCGGTCAGCCGCTTGCCGACGGCCGCGCGAACGTCGCGGTACTCGTCGAGCTTGGCGTCGGGTTCGAGCAGGTTCGCCTCGAACTGCGTCCTGGTATTCGCGGGCTCGACCACCGAGACCCGCACGCCCATCGTGCGAAGCTCATGGTCGAGCGATTCCGAATAGCCTTCGACCGCGTGCTTGGTGGCGGCATAGAGCGCCATGTAGGGCGCCGGCAGGAAGCCGAAGATGGAGCCGATGTTGACGATGCGACCGCTGCGTTGGCGCCGCATGTGAGGCACGACGGCGCGGGTCATCCGGGCGATCCCGAAGAAGTTCGTCTCGAAGATCGACCGGGCCTGCGCCATCGAGCTCTCTTCCGCGCCGGCCGGGGCCGTGCTGAACCCCGCGTTGTTCACGAGCACGTCGATGCGGCCCTCCCTGCGCAGCACCTGCGCCACGGCGGCCTCGACGGATTCGTCGCTGGTCACGTCCAGCGACAGCATCTCGAAGGACTGCGGGTCTGCGTGGGCGCCACGCCGGCTGGTGCCGTAGACCTTGAAACCCGCCGTCGACAGCCGCTCGGCGGTGGCCTTGCCAATGCCCGAGGAAGCACCCGTCACGAGCGCCGTCCTGCCATTCATGTCCATGGTGTTTCCTTGCTATGCTGCGAGCGTTAGAAGACTGATGGTCTCCAATGTAGCAGACCATCGGTCTCTTGCGCAAGCCCCTTCCCGTGCAAATCCCTGCCAGCGACGATCCCGATGAGCCCTCCCTCCCCGTACCTGCGCGCGCGCTCCCCCGAACAGAAGGAGGAGCGCCGCCGCCACCTGCTCGACACCGCGAAGGCGCTGCTGCTGGACATGCCGGACGTGCATGACCTGGGCATCAACGAACTGGCGCGGCGCGCCGGGATGACCAAGTCGAACGTCTACCGGTACTTCGAGAGCAGCGAAGCCGTCTTGCTGGATGTGCTGGTCGAGGAGTTCGTCGTGTGGCGTGCCGAACTGCGCAAAGCGCTGGGGCGGGACCGCAAGCGCGCAGGAACCGTCGAGCACATCGCGCGGGCGTTCGCGGCCACCGTGGCGGCGCGCCCGCTGCTGTGCCGGCTCACCAGCATCTTCCCGTCGATCCTCGAGCACAACATTTCAGCCGGGCGCATGGTCGAGTTCAAGCATGGCCTGCTGGCCGTGCGCAAGGAGACCGCGCTCGACTTTCACGCCTGTGTGCCGTCGATCGCGGCAGCCAGCTTCGAGCGTTGCATCCACCTGGCCCTGCCGCTGCTCATCGGGCTCTGGCCGCTCAGCCACCCGGCCCAGGTCGCGGCCGAAGTGATCGAGCTGCCCGAGCTGGCGGCCTTGCGCTATCG
>NZ_JBFUFP010000419.1:0-4439 GCF_056403375.1 Rhizobacter sp. P2_H2 | reverse complement strand
TCCGCGAGGCGCTCGCGTCGGCGCAGCTCGCGCCCKGCCGTATCGGCTTCATCGAGGCGCACGGCACCGGCACGCCGCTGGGCGACCCGATCGAGGTCGAGGCGCTGGCCGCCACCGTCGGCCGCGTGGAAGCGGGCGGCGGCACCTGCTGGCTCGGCGCCGCGAAGGCCAACCTCGGCCACATGGAGGCCGCGGCCGGTGTCGGCGGCGTCATCAAGACCGTGCTCGCGATGCGGCACGAACTGATCCCGCGCCAGCTGCACTTCACGCAATTGAACAAGCACCTGTCGCTCGACGGTACGCGGCTGCGGGTGGCCGCGCAGCCGGTGCCGTGGCCGGCCGGCGCGCAGACGCGCTGCGCCGGCACCAGCTCGTTCGGCGTCGGCGGCACCAATGCGCACGTGATCCTCGAAGAGGCGCCGCGCCTGCCGGCTGACGAACCGTCCGCCGACGGAGAACCGCGGCTGCTGCACCTGTCGGCGCAGAGCGAGCCGGCGCTGCGCGCGCTGGCGCAGGCCTGGAGCGATTTCCTGCCCGGCAGCGCCGCGAGCCTGGCCGACCTGTGCCACAGCGCCGGTGCGCGCCGCTCGGCGCTCGACCACCGGCTCGCGCTGGTCGGCCGCACGCGCGACGACTTCGCGGCGCGCCTGGGTGACTTCCTGCGCGACGAGGTCTCGCCCGCTGTCGCCTGTGGCCGCGTGCCGGGCGAAGGCGTGCCGCGGCTCGCGTTCGTGTTCAGCGGGCAGGGCCCGCAGTGGTTCGCGATGGGCCGCGAGCTGATCGCCGCGCAGGCGGTGTTCCGCGACGTGATCGATGCCTGCGATGCCTTGATGCAGCCGCTGACCGGCTGGTCGCTGCAGGCCGAACTGGCGAAGGACGAGGCGCAGTCCCGGCTCGCCGACACCGAGGTCGCGCAGCCGGCGCTGTTCGCGATCCAGGTCGCGCTGGCGGCGCTGTGGCGCAGCTGGGGCATCGTGCCCGACGGCGTGGTCGGCCACAGCGTCGGCGAGATCGCGGCCTTGCAGGTGGCCGGCGTGCTGAGCCTCGCCGATGCGGTGCGCGTGGTCTGCCAGCGCGGCCGCGTGATGCAGCAGGCCACCGGCACCGGCCGCATGGCGCAGGCGAGCCTGGCCGAAGACGAAGCCGTGCAGCTGCTGAAGCCCTATGGCGACCGCCTGGCGCTCGGCGCCGTCAACGGCCCGCGCAGCATCGTGCTGTCGGGCGAGCCGGCGGCGCTCGACGAACTGCTGGCGGCGCTGACGCGGCGCGGCATCTCGCACCGCATGCTGCCGGTGCAGTACGCCTTCCACAGCGCGCAGATGGCGCCGTTCCAGCAGACGCTGGCCGGGCTGCTGGCGGATGTGCCGTCGCAGGCGATGGCCGTGCCGGTCTACTCGACCGTGCTGGGCGGGCTCGCGACCGGGCAGCGTTTCGACGGCGCGTACTTCGGCCGCAACGTGCGCGAGCCGGTGCGCCTGCATGCGGCGATCACCGCGATGGCCGGCGACGGCTTCGGCAGCTTCCTCGAGATCGGCCCGCACCCGGTGCTGAGCGCGTCGATCGCCGAGAGCCTGGCGGCGGCGGGCGCATCGGGCGCGACGGGTCAGGTGCTCGCGTCCTTGCGCCGCGGCCGGCCGGAGCGCGAGTCGCTGCTGCAGGCCGCCGCCGCGCTGCATGTGCGCGGCCACACGCTCGACGCCGAGGCGGTGGCGGGCGAGGGCGGCGAGGTGGTCGACCTGCCGCGCTACCCGTGGCAGCGCAAGCGCTTCTGGCTGCGGCCGACGCCGGTTGCGGCAGCGCCGTCCTCGCGTCGCGGGGCGCATCCGCTGCTCGGCGCGAAGCTGTCGACGCCCGCGACCACGGCCACCGTGTTCGACGCGCAGTGGTCGGTGGGCGATGCCGGTGCGCTGCACGAGCACCGCATCGGCGGGCGGCTGTTGATGCCGGCGGCGGCGATGGTCGAGGCGTGCCGTGCGGCGGCCGGCGGCCGGGCGCTGTCGGCGTTCGCGGTCGAGCGGCCGCTGTACCTGCCGGAGAGCGGGCCGGCGCGCTGGCAGGCGATCGTGCGCGAGGGGGCGGTCGAGCTGCACCAGGCGCTGGATGACGAGACGTGGCAGCGCATCTGCACTGCGGCGGTGGGTGATGGGCCGTTGCCCGAGGCCCTGCAGACGGCGGGCGGTGCGGCCTATGTGTCGTCGGGCGAGATCTACGCCGGGTTCGAGGCGCTTGGCGTCGCATTCGGGCCGGCATTCCGCAACCTGCATGCGGTGCAGCGCGGCAGCGGCTGGGCGCGGGCCTCGCTGGTGCTGCCGGCCGAGGTCGAGGCGCAGGCAGCGGCGTTCGGGCTGCACCCGGCCTTGCTCGACGGCGCGCTGCAACTGTGCGCGGTGGCCGCGCAGGGCGTGCCGACAACGCTGTGGGCGCCGATGGGCATCGAGCAGGTCGAGTTGCTGCGCCCGGGCCTGGCGCGCGTGCAGGCGGTCGCGGTGCTGCGCGGCGAGGCGGGGGCGGACATCGACCTGAGCGACGAGCACGGTGCCCCGGTCGCCCGGCTGCGCGGCGTGCGCTTCGCGGCGACCGATGCGCGCACGCTGGCGGGGGGTGGGGCGGAGGACGGGGTGTATGAGGTGCGGTGGCAGCCTGCCTCCCCCGTTCAGCCTGAGGTGTCGAGGGCCCACGCCGCCGGCGACTGGCTGCTCCTCTCCGACGCCAGCGGCCTCGCCACCACGCTGCGCCAGGCGCTCGAATCCCGCGGCGCCCGCTGCACCGAAGTGCTCGCCGGCGAACGCTTCCAGCGCCTCGAATCGAACCGCTGGTCCGTCGACCCGGGCGATGCGGCGCAGATGCACTCGGTCGTCGCCGACTGGCGCTCGCACGGCACGCCGCGCGCGGTGGTCTCGCTGTGGAGCCTCGACACACCCCGCCTCGACGACGCCGCCGCCGAACTGCGCGCCAGCGGCTCGCTGCTTCATGTGCTGCAGGCGCTGGCCGCCGATGCCGAGGCGCCCACCGTCGCGCTGTGGCTCGTCACGCAGACCTCGCAGCCCGTGCGCCCGCACGAGGCGCCGGCGTCGTCGGCCGCGGCCGGTGCCTGGGCCTTCCTCGGCGTGCTCGCCGTCGAGCATCCCGAATTCCCGCTGCGCGCGATCGACACCGACGCGACCGACACGGGCGCGCTGCTGGCCGAGCTGCTGTCGCCCGCCCCGTTGCCGCGCGTCGCGCTGCGCGGTGGCACGCGCCACGAACCACGCCTCGTGCGCCGCGCCGCCGCCACACCGGCTTCGCCGCTGCAGCGCCTCGAGGTCGAACGCCCCGGCACCCTCGACGGCCTGGCGCTGCGCGCACTCGCCCCGCGCGCGCTGAAGCCGAACGAACTGCGCATCCAGGTGCACGCCGCCGGGCTGAACTTCCGCGACGTGCTGCTTGCGCTCGGCGTCTACCCCGGCAGCGGCATCCCGCTCGGCGCCGAATGCGCCGGCACCGTCAGCGAAGTCGGCACGGCCGTCGAGGGCTGGCGCGTCGGCGAGCGCGTGTTCGGCTTCGTGCACGACAGCATGGGCAGCGAGGCGGTCGCGCCGGCCGCCTTCGTCGCCCGCATTCCGCCGGGCCTGTCGAACGAGCAGGCGGCCGCGCTGCCGGTCGCCTTCCTGACAGCGCACCACGGCCTGTTCGGCATCGCCGGGCTGCGGCGCGGCCAGCGCGTGCTGATCCATGCCGGCGCCGGCGGCGTCGGCCTCGCCGCGGTGCAGCTCGCGCTGCGTGCCGGCGCCGAGGTCTACGCCACCGCCGGCTCACCCGAGAAGCGCGCCCACCTGCTCGCGATCGGCGTGCGCGCGGTGATGGATTCGCGCAGCACCTCGTTCGCCGCCGAGCTGATGCGCGCGACCGGCGGTGCCGGCGTCGACGTGCTGCTGAACTCATTGGCTGGCGATTTCATCCCGGCCGGGCTCGGCGTCGTCGCCCCGGGCRGCTGGTTCCTCGAACTCGGCAAGCGCGACATCTGGACCCCCGAGGCCGTCGCGCAGGCCTGCCCGGGCATCCACTACGAGGCCTACGACCTGGGGGATGCGGCCTACGCCGAGCCGCGCCTGCTGCGCCCGATGCTGGCCGAGCTGCAGGCCGGCCTGCAGGACGGCAGCCTGCAGCCGCTGCCGGTCACGGTGTTCGATGTCGCGCAGGCCGCCGACGCGTTCCGCCACATGGCCCAAGCGAAGCACATCGGCAAGATCGTGCTGCGGCTGCCGGTGGCCGCCTCGTTCGAGGTCCGCGCCGATGCCTGTTACCTCGTCACCGGCGGTCTCGGTGCGCTCGGCCTGCACACCGCGCGCTGGCTGCAGCGCTCGGGCGCGCGCCAGATCGCGCTGCTCGGCCGCCACGCGCCGTCGCCCGAGGCGGCGCAGGCGATCCACGAGATCGAGGCGGCCGGTGCGCAGGTGCGC
>NZ_JBFUFP010000418.1:0-5121 GCF_056403375.1 Rhizobacter sp. P2_H2 | reverse complement strand
AGTGGGGGCAGCTGCACCGGGGCGGCGCCCACGAGATCATCACCTTCCGCGACGCCTTCCACGGCCGCACGCTGGCCACGATGTCGGCCTCCGGCAAGCCGGGCTGGGACCGCATGTTCGCGCCGCAGGTGGCCGGGTTCCCGAAGGCGGTGCTCAACGACCTCGCGTCGGTGCAGGCCCTGGTCGGCCCGGACACCGTGGCCGTCATGCTCGAGCCGGTGCAGGGCGAAAGCGGCGTGCACGCGGCCACGCCCGAGTTCCTGCAAGGCCTGCGCGCGCTGTGCGACCGGCACGGGCTGCTGCTGGTGTTCGACGAAGTCCAGACCGGCATCGGCCGCCTGGGCAGGCTGTTCGGCTACCAGCACTTCGGTGTCGTGCCGGACATCGCGACGCTGGCCAAGGGCCTGGGCGGCGGCGTGCCGATCGGTGCGCTGCTGGCCCGGCAGCGGGCCTGCGTGTTCGCGCACGGCGACCAGGGCGGCACCTTCAACGGCAACCCGCTGATGTGCGCGGTCGGCCTGTCGGTGCTGCACGAGGTGCTGGCCGACGGCTTCCTGGCGCGGGTGCGTGCCACCGGCGACCACCTGGTCGATCGGCTGCAGGCGCTGTCCGACCGCTTCGGCCTGCAAGGGGTGCGCGGCATCGGCTTGCTGCGCGCGCTGGACCTCGGCCGGCCGCTGCTATCCTCGGCCGGCACCGCGAGCCCGCCATCCCTTGCAGACCCCGACCGAACTGATCGAATTGCAGCGCCTCATCGACGAGGGCGGCACGCACCTGGGCGCGCGGGTGCTGTGCGAGGTCGACGCCGCAGCCACGGCAGGCGGGCAGCGCCTGCCGGTGATCGCCGTGACGCTCGGCAACCCGGCGCCCGACATCCCGGCGGTCGGCTTCTTCGGCGGCGTGCACGGGCTGGAGCGCATCGGCTCGGCCGTCGTGATGGCGCACCTGCGCAGCCTGGTGATGCGGCTGCGCTGGGACGAGTCGCTGCACCGCCAGCTCGATGGCGTGCGCATGGTGTTCATGCCGGTCGTCAATCCCGGYGGCATCGCACGCGGTACGCGGGCCAACCCGCAGGGCGTCGACCTGATGCGCAACGCGCCGGTCGAGGCGCAGGACCGCGTGCCCTTCCTGCTCGGCGGGCAGCGCCTGAGCGCGTCGCTGCCGTGGTACCGCGGCCCGGCGGGGGCGCCGATGCAGCCCGAGAGCGCGGCGCTGTGCCGCGTGGTCGAAGACGAACTGCTCACGCGGCCGTTCAGCCTGGCGGTCGACTGCCACTCGGGCTTCGGGCTGCGCGACCGGCTGTGGTTCCCGTATGCGCACACGCGAGCGCCGATGGCCCACCTGGCCGAGATGGACGCGCTGCACGGCATCTTCCAGCAATCGCATCCGAACAACCGCTACGTGTTCGAGCCGCAGAGCCGCCAGTACCTCGCGCACGGCGACCTGTGGGATCACCTCTACCAGCGCGCGTCGGCGCTGCCGCAGCGCCTGCTGCTGCCGCTGACGCTGGAGATGGGCTCGTGGCTGTGGGTCAAGAAGAATCCCCGCCAGCTGTTCTCGCGCCACGGCATCTTCAACCCGCTGATCGCGCACCGCCAGCAGCGTGTGCTGCGCCAGCACATGGCGCTGCTCGATTTCCTCGCACGCGCCGCGGCGAGCTGGCGGCGCTGGCTGCCGTCGCCGGACGCGCGCGAGCGCCACGGGCAGTTGGCGCTGCAACGCTGGTACGGCGCCGCGGCTCCTCCTTGAGGCGGATATCAACCCCCTCGAATGCGCGATGCCGCAACAAAGTGTGCATCCGTAAAGTGGACCCATTCCGCCAACGATGGGGCCCCGCATGCACACCAGCTACCTTCCTGCCTTCGACCAGGCGATGCAGTTCCTGTACGAGAAGCACGGCAATGCGATCAGCGAGGACCTCGTGCAGGCCTACTGCGTGCAGGGCCTGCTCAGCGAAGAAGACGGCGTGTTGAAGCTCACCGACCGCGGGCGTGCGATTTTGCGCAAGGCGCCTGTTGCACGGCAGCTACGTCCGTTACAGCTCTGAAATATCGAGCTCTCTTCCTACACGCAAACCGACAGCGCGCGAATACGCTGAAAACCATGTCGGACCTGCACCAAACCCTTCGCACCATGGGCCTGCCCCAGCTGCTGCTGGCGTTGATCTTCCTGTGCAGCTACGGCGTGGCGCTGGGCGGCATGCTCGGCGCCACCGGGCGCTGGCGGGCGGGTGGCGTGGCCGCACTGTCTGCCTTCGCGTTCGGCTTCCTCACCGATCCGTGGGAGCACGCGGTGATGATGGTGGCGTTCGCGGTGATCGGCTTCGGTGCCTTCCTCGCGCTCTCGTGGCTGCTGGCCTGGCTGCCCGAATGGGTCAGCCGCAGTGCACCGGTGCCGGTCGAGCCGCCGGTGGTGGTGCGCGACGCCGACCTGCCGGCCCGCGCGCCGGTGACGGCCGCGCCCGGTCGTCCGCGGCTCGGTCTCTGATCCACGTCTCTGATCCAGAATAGCCGGCATCGGCGGGCTGGCCGCGGCGCCTAGGGCAGGTCGGGATTTCGTCCTACACCGTGCCTCGACCCCCGGTCTTAGCATGACTTCGGGGTTGGGCCGCTGGTAATGCTCCTCCGAATTCGGCGGTCCCTTGGCGGTCAGTGCAGCGCACTGACCGCCTCTTCTCTTTCTGGAGCGACACGATGGTCACGATCCGATGGATGGGCGGGCTGTGCGGCCCGTTGGTGCTGCTGGTGGCTGCGGGTTGTGCATCGACCACGCGCCTCGATTCGCAGTGGAGTGACCCGGCCGTGGCGCCGACCTCGCTGCAAGGCGCGAAGGTGCTGGTGGTGTGCGATGCCGACGAGGCCCCGCTGCGCCAGATCTGCCAGGACCAGATGCGTTCCGAGGTCACCGCGCGCGGGGCGACGGCGGTCGCGTTCGACGACACCGATCGCGCGCTGGCCGGCAACACGGCCGCTGCGTCCAAGCCCACCAACGAGTACGTCGCGATCGCGCGCGAGCGCGGCGCCAGCGCGGTGCTGCGCACGCGCGCGATGCCTTCGCTGTCGCGCCCCGACAGCGGCGTGAGCCTCGGTTTCGGGCTCGGCACCTTCGGCTCCGGCGTCGGGCTGGGCGTCGGCATGTCGACACCGGTGGGCGGTGGCGGCAACGCGACGGTCGGCTATGCGGCCGAGACCAGCATCACCGACGTGCGCAGCGGCAAGCTGATGTGGACCGGCCGCGCGACCACTGCACCGTCGAAAGAGGTGAACAAGCAGATGGCCGAGTTGGCGACTGCATTGCTGGCGGGCGCGCAAAAGGCCGGCTGGTTCTGATGAAACGCTCCCCCCGAAGCGCCTTCGGCGCCTCCCCCCAGGGGGCGCCGCCAGCGGCCCGGCAAAGCCGGTTCCGCGGCGTCCGCTTGGCTGTGCTGCTCCATGCGGCGTCGCTGCTGCTTCTCGCCGGCTGCGCAGGCTACGGCCCCGGCGGCCTGATGCCCGGCGCGACCACCGGCGCGATCACCGAGCGCATGGGCCCGCCCACCGGCGAGTACCCGCTGCCCGGCGGCGGCAAGCGCCTCGAGTACGCGCGTGGCCCGTTCGGCAAGCACACCTACATGCTCGACGTCGATGCGCAGGGCCGGCTGGGTGGCTGGCAGCAGGTGCTGACCGAGGAGCGCTTCAACGCGGTGGCCATCGGCACGCCGGGCTCGCAGATCCTGTTCGAGTTCGGCCGTCCGGCGCAGCAGCAGCACATCGGCCGGCAGCACCTGACGGTGTGGTCGTACCGCTACTGGACGCCGTTCTGCCAGTGGTTCCAGGTCAGCGTCGGCGATGATGGCAAGGTGGTCGAGACCGGGTACGGGATCGATCCGATGTGCGACTACAACGATCACGACAACGACAGCCGACCATGAGCGCTTCCGCTTCGATCTCCCTGTATGGCATCCCCAACTGCGACACCGTCAAGAAGGCCCGCCAGTGGCTGGCCGGGCAGGGCGCCGAGGTGCAGTTCCACGACTTCAAGAAAGAGGGCGTGCCTGACGCGCTGATCGACGGCTGGCTGACGCAGGTCGGGTGGGAGGTGCTGCTGAACCGCAAGGGCAACACCTGGCGCGGGCTCGACGACGCGACCCAGGCCGGCGTGACCGATGCCGCGTCGGCGCGCGCCGTGATGCAGGCGCAGCCGAGCACGATCAAGCGCCCGGTGGTGCGCTGGCCCGACGGCCGGGTGACCGTCGGGTTCTCGGAAGAAGCGTTCGCGAAGGCTCTGAAGGCCTGACGCTCAACTGGCGATCAGGCGGCGAGCAGCTGCCTCAGCACGAACGGCAGGATGCCCCCGTGCTTGTAGTAGTCCACCTCGATCGGCGTGTCGATGCGCAGCGTCAGCTTCACGTCGTGCTGCGTGCCGTCCACCCGCTTGATCACCAGCGTCGCTTCCTGCTGCGGCTTCAGGTCGGCGCCCAGCAGCACGTCGAAGGTCTCATCGCCGGTAATGCCCAGCGACTGCCATGAATCCGTGCCGCGGAACTGCAGCGGAAGCACCCCCATGCCGACCAGGTTGGAACGGTGGATGCGCTCGTAGCTGCGCGCCACCACSGCCTTGATGCCCAGCAGTTGCGTGCCYTTGGCCGCCCAGTCGCGCGAYGARCCGGTGCCGTATTCCTCGCCGGCGAACACGATGGTCGGCGTGCCGGCCGCCATGTATTTCATCGCCGCATCGTAGATGAACATCTTCTCGTTGCCCGGCTGGAAGCGCGTCAGGCCGCCTTCCTCGCGGCTGCCGTCCTCCTGCGGCGGGATCATCAGGTTCTTGATCCGCACGTTGGCGAAGGTGCCGCGCACCATCACATCGTGGTTGCCGCGGCGCGAGCCGTAGCTGTTGAAGTCGGCCTTCAGCACGCCGTTGTCCTTCAGCCACTTGCCGGCCGGCGTGGCCTCCTTGATCGAGCCGGCCGGCGAGATGTGGTCGGTGGTGATCGAGTCGCCGAACAGCGCCATCGCACGCGCGCCCTTCACGCCCGCATCGGCCAGCGCCGGCGTCATGTGGAAGCCGTCGAAGAACGGCGGCTTCGCGATGTAGGTGCTGTTCGGCCAGGTGTAGACCTCGCCCTTCACGCCCTTGATC
>NZ_JBFUFP010000417.1:0-4464 GCF_056403375.1 Rhizobacter sp. P2_H2 | reverse complement strand
CGCGATTGCAGCTCGCGGATCTGTTCGCGGGCTTCATCCTCGTAGGCGCCGTGCTTGCGCTGCAGCTTGCCGGCATGGCGTTCGCGTTGACCTTGCTCGACATGGTTCTGGTTGCCGGTCACGCGGCCCCAGTTCTCACGGGCCTGGCCCTTGAATTCCTTCCAGCGGCCCCCGATGCGATCGTGATGCATTGCAGCTCCTTGCGCGGTGATGTCGGACGGCCGGCATCGGCCATCCGTGGCGCAAGCGTAGGCGGGGAGGCTGGCCGCCGTCGTCGGTTCCGACCCGGGGTCCGGATAGGACGCGGCTGATTCAGCTGTAGGAATCGGCTGACAAGCCGCTCGATGCGCTCAGCCGGGCTTGCGCTGGCGTGCGCGGGCGAGCGCGGCTTCGATGACGCTGCTCTTGACGCTCACCTCGRTGCCTGCCGCCGCCGTGGGCGCGCTGCGGGCGGCCATGCGCGCCTGGCGTTGCTGCTCGTCGTGCGCCAGCCGCGCGCGGTGGAATTCGAAGCGCTCGCGCGCCTCGTCGGCCTGCGCCGGGCTCCACGCGTCCCAGCCGGTGCGGCCCGGGCTGGCGTCGACCAGCGAGATGCAATCGACCGGGCAGGCCGGGATGCACAGCTCGCAGCCGGTGCACAGCGGCTCGATCACGGTGTGCATCGATTTCGGCCCGCCGACGATGCAGTCGACCGGGCAGGCCTTCAGGCACAGCGTGCAGCCGATGCACCAGGCCTCGTCGATCACCGCGAGGCGCCGCGGCCCTTCGTGGCCGTTCAGCGGGTTCAGCGCCTGCACCGGCCGGCCGGTCAGGCGCGCCAGCCGCGCGATGCCCTCGGCACCGCCCGGCGGGCACTGGTTGATCGCTGCGTCGCCGGCGGCGATGGCCTCGGCGTACGAGCGGCAGTCGGGGTAGCCGCAGCGCGTGCACTGCGTCTGCGGCAGGGCGGCGTCCAGCCGGTCGGCGAGTGCGTCCCGGTCCACGGCGCCGTCAGGCTGCCTTGCGTGCGGCCGTCTTGCGGGCCGCCGGGCGGGCGAGTTTCACCGCCTGCTGGTGTGACGCGATGAAGTTGCGCACTTCCGGGTAGACCTTCTCGCGCCAGCGGCGGCCCGAGAAGATGCCGTAGTGTCCGGCGCCTTCGACGTCGTAGTGGAACTGGCGCGCCTTCGGGATGCCGGTGCACAGCTCGTGCGCCGCCTTGGTCTGGCCGGCGCCGGAGATGTCGTCCAGCTCGCCCTCGATCGTCAGCAGCGCGCTGGTCGTGATGTCCTGCGGGCGCACCAGCTCGCCCCGGACCTCCCAGGTGCCGTTGACCAGCGCGAAATCCTGGAACACCGTCTTGATGGTGTCGAGGTAGTACTCGGCCGGCATGTCGAGCACTGCGTTGTACTCGTCGTAGAAGGTGCGGTGGAAATCGGCGTTGTCGTCGTCGCCGCGCATCAGGTCCATGAAGTAGTCGTAGTGCGACTTCAGGTGGCGGTCCGGGTTCATCGCGATGAAGCCGCTGTGCTGCAGGAAGCCCGGGTAGACGCGCCGGCCGGCGCCGGGGTAGTTGACCGGCACGCGGTAGATGACGTTGTTCTCGAACCAGTCGTAGCTCTTGTTCATCGCCAGGTTGTTGACGGCCGTCGGGCTCCTGCGGGCATCGATCGGGCCGCCCATCATCGTCATCGTGCGCGGGGTGGGCTCGCCGCGGCTGGCCATCAGCGAGATCGCGGCCAGCACCGGCACCGTCGGCTGGCACACCGAGATCACGTTGCACTCGGGCCCGACGTGGCGGATGAACTCCTGCACGTAGTCGACGTAGTCGTCGAGGTGGAACGGGCCGGCGGCCTGGTCGACCATGCGGGCATCGGTCCAGTCGGTGATGAAGACCTTGTGGTCCTGCAGCAGCGCCTTCACGGTGTCGCGCAGCAGCGTCGAGTGGTGGCCCGACAGCGGCGCCACGACCAGCACGGTGGGCTGGTCCTTCATCAGCGTGAGCACTGGCGAATCGTCGGTGAAGCGCTTGAAGCGCAGCAGCCGGCAGAACGGCTTCTCGAGCGCCACCTGCTCCTGCACCGCGACATCCACCGTGCCGACGCGCACCGACGTGATGTTGAACTGCGGCTTCTCGTATTCCTTCGACAACCGGTGCACCAGGTCCAGCCCGGCCGACACGCGCTGCGCCATCGGCGTGTGCGTGAACGGCGACAGCGGGTGGCTGTACAGCTTCGAGGAGGCGCTTGCGAATTCGGAGAACGGGCTCAACAACGCGCGCTGGGCTTCATACCACTGGTACAGCATTCTGGGTTCCTTTGCGACCGCTTCGCGGAATCGCTTTCACACAAGGTTTTCACACAAGTTGTGCGTCGCAGCATTCTAGGCAGTCGATACAGATCGTGCCCGCGGACTGCTTTGGTGCAAACCCGGAAAAGAAGCACAAAGGCCGCCCAGAATGGTGCGGCCTTCTCTCGAACTGTCACTTGTGTGACGGCAGATGTCGCTTCAGATGACTTTGGCGATCGCGGCGACCACCGCGTCGATGTTCTTGCTGTTCAGCGCCGCGACGCAGATGCGGCCCGAATCGACGCCGTAGATGCCGAACTCGTTGCGCAGCCGCTCCATCTGGGCCTTGGTGAGGCCCGAATAGCTGAACATGCCCTTCTGCTGCGTGATGAAGCTCATGTCCTGCCGGATGCCGGCGGCCTGCAGCTTCTGCAGCAGCGCGGTGCGCATCTGCTTGATGCGCACCCGCATGCCGGCCAGTTCTTCCTCCCACATCGCGCGCAGCGCCGGCGTCGTCAGCACGGTGGCGACGACCTGGGCGCCGTGCGTCGGCGGGTTGGAGTAGTTGGTGCGGATCACGATCTTCAGCTGGCTCAGCACGCGGGTCGCGTCGTCCTTGGTGGCGCACAGCACGCTCAGCGCGCCGACGCGTTCGCCGTACAGCGAAAAGCTCTTCGAGAACGAGGTCGCGACGAAGAAGTCGATGCCGGCGGCGACGAACTGCGCGATCACCGCGCCGTCTTCGGCGATGCCCTCGCCGAAGCCCTGGTAGGCCATGTCGAGGAAGGCCACCAGGCCGCGTGCCTTGACGGCCCCGATCACCTTCGCCCAGTCGGCGGGGGTGATGTCGTAGCCGGTCGGGTTGTGGCAGCAGGCGTGCAGCACGACCACCGTGCCGGCCGGTGCGGCGTTCAGCGCGGCCAGCATGCCCTCGACATTGACGCCGCGCTTGGCCGCGTCGTAGTACGGATAACTCTCGACCACGAAGCCGGCGTTGGTGAACAGCGCGCGGTGGTTTTCCCAGCTCGGGTCGCTGATCAGCACCTTGGCGCCCGGGTTCAGCTTCTTCAGGAAGTCGGCGCCGATCTTCAGGCCGCCGGTGCCGCCCAGGCCCTGGACGGTGGCGACGCGGCCGGCAGCGACTTCAGCGCTGTCGGTGCCGAACACCAGGCCCTGCACCGCCTTGTCGTAGGCGGCGATGCCGTCGATCGGCAGGTAGCCGCGCGGCTTCGGGGCCTCCTGCATCTGGCGCTCGGCCTCGGCCACGCACTTCAGCAGCGGGAGTTTGCCGTTGTCGTCGTAGTAGACCCCGACGCCCAGGTTCACCTTGGCGGGATTCGGATCGGCGTTGAACTGCTCGTTCAGGCCGAGGATGGGGTCGCGGGGTGCCATTTCGACAGCGGCGAACAGCGAGGTCATGGACAGTCCTTGTCAGTAGAGCGGATGCGTGATTTGGGCTAGGCTTGCCGATTTCCCTGTGCACTTCCGGTACAGGAAAACCCGAGGATTTTAATCGCCATGGCCGACCTGCCCCGAAATTCGGCACCCAAGACGGTATCGCGCCCTGCACCGAAGTTGGCACCGAAGGCGCCGCAGGGCGGCCCCGACATCCTGCTCGCCGACACGCCGGTGGTTGAACCCGTCGAAGGCGAGTTCGTCGCCTTCCCCGACTCGCCGTTCCAGCTGTTCCAGCCGTATCCACCGGCCGGCGACCAGCCGACCGCGATCGCGGCGCTGGCCGAAGGCATCGAGGACGGCCTGAGCTACCAGACGCTGCTGGGCGTCACCGGCTCCGGCAAGACCTTCACGATGGCCAACGTGATCGCCCGCATGGGCCGCCCGGCCATCGTGTTCGCGCCCAACAAGACGCTGGCGGCACAGCTGTACAGCGAGTTCCGCGAGTTCTTCCCGAAGAATGCGGTCGAGTACTTCGTCAGCTACTACGACTACTACCAGCCTGAAGCCTACGTGCCGCAGCGCGACCTGTTCATCGAGAAGGACAGCTCGATCAACGAACACATCGAGCAGATGCGGCTGTCGGCCACCAAGAGCCTGCTGGAGCGGCGCGACGTGGTGATCGTCGCCACCGTCAGCGCGATCTACGGCATCGGCAACCCGAGCGACTACCACCGCATGGTGATGACGCTGCGCGCCGGCGACAAGATGGGGCAGCGCGACGTGATCGCGCAGCTGATC
>NZ_JBFUFP010000416.1:0-4468 GCF_056403375.1 Rhizobacter sp. P2_H2 | reverse complement strand
GCCGACGGCTCGGCCGCGTCCGCCCGCCCGGCCGCGCCGATCACCTCGCTCGGCCGGCTGTCGACCGAGAAGATCATCTTCATCGGCGCCTCCACCGGCGGCACCGAGGCGACCAAGGAAGTGCTGGTCAACCTGCCGCCGGACTGCCCGGCGGTGATGATCACGCAGCACATGCCGCCCGGCTTCACGCGCAGCTATGCGGCGCGGCTGGACGGCCTGTGCCGCATCCGCGTGAAGGAAGCGCAGGACGGCGAACGCGTGCTGCCCGGCCATGCCTACATCGCGCCGGGCGGCCTGCACCTGAGCGTGGAGCGCAGCGGTGCGAACTACATCGCCCGCGTGCAGGATGGCGAACCGGTGAACCGGCACAAGCCGTCGGTCGAGGTGCTGTTCAAGTCGGCGGCGCGCGTCGTCGGCCCGAACGCGCTCGGCATCATGCTGACCGGCATGGGCGCCGACGGCGCGAAGGCGATGCGCGAACTGCGCGACGCCGGCAGCTACAACCTGGTGCAGGACGAGGCCAGCTGCGTGGTGTTCGGCATGCCGCGCGAGGCGATCAACGCCGGTGCGGCGCACGAGGTGCTGCCGCTGACGCAGATCGCGACCCACCTGATCGAGCGTCTGCGCAGCACATCCGGGCTGTCCCTGAATCGCGTCTGATCACCAGCGCGACGGCAGTTCGCGCACGCCGAGGTGGAACTCGTCGACGCGGTGCGATTCGACCTCGCGCCGGCTCTGCGCGTGCGACACCACCCACTCGGGCGCGCCGATATCCCGCAGCGTGCGCGGGTTCAGGTCGAGCACCGCGTCGTAGCGGTGCTCACGCTGCCGGCGTTCCCTCCACCGCTGCCACGCCTCGACCGGTGCGAGCAAGGCCTCGCGCCAGCGCACGGCAATCGGACGGCACAGGGGCAAACTCGGCTGAAACACTTGCGGCGTCGACATGGCGGTCTCCTTCTTGATCGAGTGCTGGTAAGCATAGAAGCCAGCTCCCTGGGAAGGAATCGATTTGTTCAGCGCCAATTGGTCAGCTATGCTTACCAGTCATGCCGAACCACCGCCTGCCGCTGAACACGCTCCCGGCGTTCCGCGCCGTCGCCCGCCTGTCCAACCTGCGCGCCGCGGCCGAGGAGCTGAGCCTGACCCACAGCGCCGTCAGCCAGCAGATCAAGCTGCTCGAGGAACAGCTCGGCTTCCCCCTCTTCGACCGCCGTGGGCGGCGCATCGCGCTGAACGCCGCCGGGGCCGCGCTGCTGCGCGCGGTGGAGCCGGCGCTGGCCCAGCTGGACGACGGCATGCGCGCCGCGGCCGCTGCGGCCTCGGGCGCCGAACACCGCATCCGCGTCACGCTGCTGCCGTCGTTCGCGCAACGCTGGCTGCTGCCGCGCATGGCGCGCTGGCGCGAGCGCAACCCGCACATCGGCATCGAGCTGTTCGCGTCGCAGCAGATCATCGACCTGAAGCGCGACGGCTTCCATGCCGCGCTGCGCCAGGGCAGCGGCGAGTGGAAAGGCCTGGTCAGCGAGCGGCTGATCGATTCGCCGCTGATCGCGATCGGCTCGCCGAATGCCGCGCACCGGCTGCAGGGGCGCGATGCCAAGGCGCTGGCCGACGAGCCGTTGCTCGGCAGCCCAGGGCTGTGGGCGCGCTGGTTCGAGCTGGCCGGGCTGCGCGTGCGCGTCAACCCGGTGGCCGCCTTCAACGACGCCGGGCTGATGCTGCAGGCCGCGGAGCAGGGCCTGGGCCTGGCGCTCGCCCGCGAGCTGCTCGCCGCCGATGCGATCTGCGACGGCAAGCTGGTGCGGTTGTCGCCGCTGTCGCTGCCGGACGACGAGGCCTACGCGTACTGGCTCGTCTACCCGCCCGACCTGCGGGACTGGCCGCCGCTGGTCGCACTGCGCGACTGGCTGCGCGAAGAACTCACGCAATCCCAGGACTTGGTGAAGACACCCCCGATGCCCGTGCGCTAGCATGGCCCGGCGCGTGAGGGCGCGCAGCAGTCAACACCATTGGGAGGATCCATGAAGTTCATCAAGATCGCCGCCGCTGCGGCCCTGGCCGCCGCGTTCGCGCTGGCATCCACCGTGGCCCGGGCGGGCACCGCGGAAGACCGCCAGAAGGAAGGCGAAGCCGCCGTCGCCGCAGCGCGCGCCGCCACCATGAAGGGCCCGAGCGACATCCTGCTGCGCGACCAGGCCGTGCTGAAGCTGCCCGCGGGCATGGAATACATCCCGCAGCCGCAGGCCGGCCGCCTGATGCAGGCGATGGGCAACAGCAGCGACGACCGCCTGATCGGCCTGGTGCAGTCCAGCGGCGACCCGCAATGGCTGGTGGTCGCGCGCTACGAGGCCTCGGGCTACATCAAGGACGACGACGCGAAGGACTGGAACGTCGACGACCTGTTCAAGAGCCTGAAGGAAGGCACCGAGCAAGGCAACAAGCGCCGCCGCGAGCAGGGCTTCCCCGAGCTCGAGATCGTCGGCTGGGTGCAGAAGCCGAGCTACGACGCGGCGACGCACCGCCTCGTGTGGTCGATGGCCGCCCGCACGCCGGGCGAGAACGACGCGCAGCAGAGCATCAACTACAACACCTACGCGCTCGGCCGCGAGGGCTACATCACGCTGAACCTGATCACCTCGCGCGCCTCGATCGAGGCCGACAAGCCGGTGGCCGGCCAACTGCTGTCGGCACTGCACTTCAACGGCGGCAAGGGCTACACCGACTTCAACAGCAACACCGACAAGGTCGCCGAGTACGGCATCGCCGCGCTGGTGGCCGGCGTGGCCGTCAAGAAGCTCGGGCTGTTCGCGGTGATCGCGGCGTTCTTCCTGAAGTTCGCCAAGGTCGCGCTGCTGGCCGGTGCCGGGCTGCTGGCGGTGATCGGCAAGTTCTTCACGCGCAAGAAATCCGACACGTGATCAAGCTGCTCCTGCTGCTGTTCAGCGGCCTGAAGTTCGGCAAGCTGCTGACCACCGGCGGCACGATGCTGCTGTCGGTGGTCGTCTACGCCTTCATCTGGGGCTGGCGCTATGCGGTCGGCTTCGTCGTGCTGCTGTTCGTGCACGAGATGGGGCATTTCATCGCGGCACGGCAGCGCGGGCTGGCGGTCGGCGCGCCGACCTTCATCCCGTTCGTCGGCGCCTGGATCCAGCTGAAGGAGCAGCCGCACGACGCCGAGACCGAGGCCTACGTGGGCATGGGCGGCCCGCTGATCGGCACGATCGGCGCGCTGGCCTGCTACTTCGTCGCGCGCGACCAGCACATCGACTGGCTGCTCGCGGTCGCGTACTCGGGCTTCTTCCTGAACCTGTTCAACCTGATCCCGCTGAGCCCGCTGGACGGCGGGCGCATCACGCAGGTGATCTCGCCGTGGCTGTGGCTCGCGGGCGTGCCGGCGCTGCTGGCGATGCTGATGTGGCGGCCGAGCCCGATGCTGATCCTGGTGGCGGTGCTGGCCGGCTCGCAGCTGTGGACCGCCTGGAAGCAGCGCGGTGACCCGGCCGCGCAGGCCTACCGGGTTGCGTCGTTCGAGACGCGGGCGGGCTATGCGGTGACCTACATCGGGCTGGTGGGCTTCCTCGCGGTGATGACCTACGACCTGCACGAGATGCTGGAGCTGATGCGCCACGGGAGCGGCGTCAACTCGGGCAGCGTCTGAAGCTCAATCCGCCAGGTCACTCCGCCAGGAACAGCGACTGCAGGTCGCTGAGGAAATCCATCCCGCGCGTGGTCGGGCGCACCCAGCCGCCCTCCTGCTCGACGAGCCCCTGCGCCAGCGCCTTGTCGAGCGGCGCGCGGATCGCGCTCAGCGGCATGCCGGTGCGCTCGGTGAAGCGCACCAGCTCGAAGCCATCCACCAGCCGCAGCGCGTTCAGCATGAACTCGAACGGCAACTGCTTGCGCGCCACCTCTTCGTCCTGCGAGATGGCCGCACCGGCCAGCGCCTGCGCCATGTACTTCGCCGGATCGCGGTAGCGGATCTGCCGCACGACGCGGTGTGGAAAGCTCAGCTTGCTGTGCGCCCCGGCGCCGATGCCGAGGTAGTCGCCGAACTGCCAGTAGTTCTGGTTGTGCAGGCAGCGGTGGCCCGGCTGCGCGAAGGCCGAGACCTCGTAGCGCGCGAGGCCGCTCGCGGCCGTGCGCTCGACGATGCGGTCGAGCATGTCGAACGCGAGGTCGTCGTCGGGGATGGCCGGTGGGTGCTTCGCGAAGAAGGTGTTCGGCTCGATCGTCAGGTGGTAGATCGACAGGTGCGGCGGCTTGAAATCGAGCGCCTGCCTCAGGTCGGCATCGAACTGCGCCAGCGTCTGCCCGGGCAGCGCGTACATCAGGTCGAGGTTGAAGGTGTCGAAGCACTCGCGCGCCTCGGCCACCGCGGCGCGCGCCTGCGCGGCATCGTGCACGCGGCCGAGCGCCTTCAGCTTCTCGTCGTCGAAGCTCTGCACGCCGATCGACAGCCGCGTGATGC
>NZ_JBFUFP010000415.1:0-4469 GCF_056403375.1 Rhizobacter sp. P2_H2 | reverse complement strand
GGATGGTTCCGAGCGTCATGTGGTGCCCCTTGTTCTGGTGAGTGGTTCGAGGCCTCCACGGTAAGGACCCCGCCCGGTTTTCCAAGCGGGCAGGAAACGCGTCCCGCTGTAGTCGGGCAGCGCCACCGTTTGTCGCCGCTGTCCTACACGCAGGCCCCAGCGTGGTGCGAACTGATGGCAGAAAACGCGCCTATTCGCCGCATTGGTACATCCGTCATCTTTTTACGATCGACCTGGGGCTCCAAGCCTTGTTGTTCAACTGACGGAAAGCCGCTTCGATGAAGCTCAATCACCTCAAACTCGGCCAGCGGCTGGGCATGGCCTTCGGGCTGATCCTCGCGATCACCGCACTCGTGTCGACGATCGGCGTGTGGCGCCTGGAGACGCTGAAGACGGCCAGCCAGGCGCTGGCGACCACCGAGATGCAACGCCAGTCGCTGGCGGCGCGCTGGGCCGCCAACATCAACCTGAACTGGGTGCGCACCGCCGCCTCGCTGAAGGCGAGCGATGCCACCTACATCGAGACGCTGAAGCGCGACATGGACGCGACCTCCGCCTCGATCAGCGAGATGCAGAAGAAGCTCGACGAGCTGGTGGTGGACGGTACCGGCAAGCAATTGATGGCCGACGTGGCGACGCGCCGCGAGGCCTACCGCGTCTCGCGCACCGCACTGTTCAAGCGCAAGCAGGCGGGCGACGACGTGGCCGCGCAGGTCGACAAGGAGTTGCAGCCGCTCGCGCAGGAGTACCTGAAGGGCCTGGCCGCGATCGACACCTACATGGACGAGCGGCTCGACGCGAGCCAGGCGCAGACGATGGCGGTGGCCGTGAGCGGCCAGCGCATCCTCGCCGGCGGCGCGATCTTCGCGGTGCTGGCCGGCCTGCTGCTGGCGGTGCTCGCGACACGCTCGATGACGATCCCGCTGCACCAGGCGGTCGATTCGGCACAGGCGATCGCCGGCGGCGACCTGTCGAAGCCCATCCATGCCGAGGGGCGCGACGAATGCGCACAGCTGCTGGGCGCACTCGGCGGCATGCGCAACCGGTTGTCGGAACTGGTGAGCGACGTGCGGCGCAATGCCGAAGGCGTGGCCACCGCGTCGGCCGAGATCTCGCATGCCAACAACGACCTGAGCGGCCGCACCGAGGAGCAGGCGAGCGCGTTGCAGCAGACCGCCGCCGCGATGGACGAGCTGTCGAGCACGGTGCGCATGAATGCCGACAACGCCCGCCAGGCCAACGCGCTGGCGCAGAGTGCCTGCGAGGTCGCGGTGCAGGGCGGCGACGTGGTCGGCCAGGTGGTCGACACGATGAAGGGCATCAACGACAGCTCGAAGAAGATCGTCGACATCATCGGCGTGATCGACGGCATCGCGTTCCAGACCAACATCCTGGCGCTGAACGCCGCGGTGGAAGCGGCGCGCGCCGGCGAACAGGGCCGCGGCTTCGCGGTGGTGGCCGGCGAGGTGCGCACGCTGGCCCAGCGCAGCGCCGAGGCGGCCAAGGAGATCAAGGCGCTGATCTCGACCAGCGTCGAGCGCGTCGAGCAGGGCACGGTGCTGGTGGACCGCGCCGGCACGACCATGCAGGACGTGGTGAACTCGATCCGCCGCGTCACCGACATCGTCGGCGAGATCAGCACCGCGAGCAGCGAGCAGAGCACCGGCGTCTCGCAGATCGGCGAGGCCGTGACGCAGATGGACACGACGACGCAGCAGAACGCCGCGATGGTGGAAGAAGGCGCGGCCGCGGCCGAGAGCCTGAAGGCCCAGGCGCAGGACCTGGTCAACACGGTGGCGGTGTTCAAGCTGGCGGCTTGAACGCCTCGTCGCAGACCTTGGCGTGGCCGTGACCGCGGCTGCGTGCATGGCACAGCACGAGGAAGTCGGTGATGCCCTGCTTCAGCAGTTCGGCGAGCATCACGTCGAGGTGGCCGGCGCCCACCGTCGCGATGGCGCTGAAGCTTGAAGCAGTCCGCGGATCCGCCTGCAGGCGTGAGGCGATCGTGTGCGCCATCTTGACGGAGCGACGGTCGGCGTATTGACGCACTGATTCCTGATAGGCCCACCCCGCGCGGATCCAGTCGTCGACGAGCTTCGCATAGTCGCCGTCGCGGGCGAGCTTCATCAGGAGCCCGCGTTCCTCGACCTCGTCGTCCAGCGCTGCGCTCAAGGCCTCCAGCTCGCGGTGGCTCATCGCCGACAGCGGACGCCCGTCCGGCGTTTCGTCGTGACCAAGAAATTCAAGCTGGCAGCGCAGCAGCTCACGCGACGCCTCGGTGAATGCCTTCGAGGAACCCTCGGATTTCGCAGACAAGCCGGCGTCGTCCATGCCGATCGTTCCGCCAGGGCGACCCTTCCCCGGCGGCTGGATGCCGCGCCACATCGACCGCTTCTTCGGCACCCGCTCGGGCGGGCACTCGACGAAATGAAAGTCGCCGTCTCGATACAGGAAGCGGACCAGGTCGCCGATCTGCTTCTGGACGTCGGCGTCGTCGTGGTCGGGATCGCCGACCAGGATCAGCACGCCATCGAGGGATCGATCGGACCGCCGCTCCAGTGCAGGGCTTTGCCGAAGTGCGAACGCCTGGCCGACGAAGCCTGTCAACTCATCGATGCCTGCGTGCCCAGGCAGCCGGTCTGCGCAACCGCCGTTTGTGGCGCACACCTCGTCGTGGGGGCGAGCCTGCGCGACAGGCAGCAGGTTCCAGGAGGGATGCAGCGCATCGTTCCAGGCATCGAGGGTGGCGAGCAACTGCCGCCATCCGTTCGAGAGCCGCGGCACCAGACCCGTGTCAGCCTCCACCTCGGCGACACGCACACCGGCGGCGGCCTGCTGCCGCTTGATGCGTTCGACCATGCGCCTGTGGCGGGTGGCCTTGTCGACGAAGGGCCTGCGGGGCCCCGAGGAAGCCCTGGAACGCCCGGAACCTGCCGGCGGTGCCGTCCACGGTGTTCCTCGGCATGGGGCATCCGCGCCGGGGAATCCGGGCGACTGGCGCCCATTCGTCGCTGTCGAATTGAAGGGTGAAGGCTGCATGACGCGGTGAGTCGCAGTGCAACGCCGCGGGTTCCATCAGCCCAGGGGCCTGAGCCCCGGGAAACAAATGCGCCCCACCGAGACGCGCGCCGCCCGTAACAAAGACATGACAGTTTCCGGCGCGACACGGACGTAAGCTCCGGCCTCAGGCCCTCGGGGGCGGCAGGGGGGCTTCGATGAACAGATCTGCGCCCGGCGACCGTGCTCGCCCGGCTCCCGGTGCGCCCCTCGGTGCGGTGACGCAACTGCTGCGGCGCTGGTCCGGCGGCGATGCGTCGGCGCTCGAAGCGCTGGTGCCGCTGATCTACGACGAGCTGCGGCGCCTCGCCGCGCGGCACCTGCGGCATGAGCGTGAGGGCCACACGCTCGCGCCGGCCGGCCTGGTGCACGAGGCCTTCCTGCGGCTGTCGAGCCGGCCCGGCCTGCAGCTCGAGTCGCGCGCGCAATTCTTCGGCCTGGCCTCGCGCCTGATGCGCCACGTGCTGATCGACCATGCCCGCGCCCGCGCGGCCGACAAGCGCGGCGACGGCGTCGCGCTCAGCCTGGACGAGCTGGGCGACAGCGCGTTCTCGACACCGGACCAAGCCGCCCACCTGCCGCTGGACCTGCTGTCGCTGGACCAGGCGCTGCACCGCCTGGAGCGGCTGGACCGCCAGCAGTGCGAGGTCGTCGAGCTGCGCTTCTTCGGCGGCCTGAGCGTCGACGAGACGGCGCAGGCGCTGGCGATCTCACCGGCCAGCGTCAAGCGCGACTGGGTCAGCGCGCGGGCCTGGCTGATGCGCGAACTGCAGCCCCGCCCGGGGCAAGCGAAGGCCGTTCAATGACCGACACCGTCGAGCGCGCACGCTGGCAGCACCTGAAAGGCCTGGTGGCCGACACGCTGGCATTGCCGGCGCCGCAACGCCGCGCCCACATCGACGCCGCCTGTGGTGACGACCCGGCGCTGAAGGCCGAACTCGAAGCGCTGGTCGCCKCGGCGGCCGGCGCCGGTGCACTCGACCACCCGCCCGCGTCCACCCTGCTCGCGGCGCTGTCGACCGAGGCCGCTGACACCACCGAGGCGCCGCCCGACGCCAGCGGCCGGCGCCTGGGCGACTACCGGCTGCTCGCCCTGATTGCCCGCGGCGGAATGGGCGAGGTCTACCGGGCCGAGCGCGCCGACGGCCAGTACGAGCAGCAGGTCGCGGTGAAGGTGGTGCGCGAAGGGGCCGACACCGCCTTCCTGCTCGACCGCTTCCATGCCGAGCGGCGCATCCTGGCCGCGCTGGACCACCCCAACCTCGCGAAGTTGCTGGACGCCGGCGTGTCGGCCGACGGGGTGCACTACGTCGTGATGGACCTGGTCGACGGCGGCCTGCCGATCGACCGCTACTGCGAGGCCCACGCGCTGCCGCTGGACGCCCGGCTGCGCCTGTTCCGCAGCGTCTGCC
>NZ_JBFUFP010000414.1:0-4471 GCF_056403375.1 Rhizobacter sp. P2_H2 | reverse complement strand
TCGCGCAGGCGCTCGCGGCCGGCCCGGCGGCGACGCTGCCTGAGGCGGTCACGCTGAACGACGGCCGCCGCTTCGGCGTGGCCTTGGCGCCGCTCGACGGCGAGCGCCACGCGCTGCGCCTGGCCGCGGTGAGCACCGCCACGGCGCCCGCGCCCGAGCTCACCCCGGCCCCCGCGATGCCCGACATGGGCACGATGTTCTGGGACGCCCCGTTCCCCGTCACGCTGCAGGACGAGCACTTCAAGCTGATCGACGCCAACGACGCGTTCCTCGAGTTCACCGGCTTCACGCGCGAGCAGCTGGTGGGCACCGACCCGCTCGACCTGCAGCCCCCCGAGGACCGCGCGCTGAACCGCGCCTACCGCCAGCAGATGAGCGCCGCCGGCACGACCCGGCTGGTGCAGCGCCGGATGATCCACGCCGACGGCCGCGAGCGCTGGTTCCGCGCCGCGTGGCGCGTCGGCAGCGATGCGCAGGGCCGCGCGCGCACCGTCAGCATCCTGCAGGACAGCACCGCCGAGCACATCGCGCGCGAACGCGCCGACCGCTCGGTGCGCGAGCTCGACGACTGGTTCGAGCTGAGCCCGGTCGGCATGGTGCTGTTCGACGAGCAGGGCCTGTTGGTGCGCAGCAACCCGGCCTTCGAGGCGCTCGCGGGCGACGTGCCGGTGCTGATGTCCGAGGCCTCGCCCGGCATCCAGCAGCTGATGGCCTGGCACGATGGCAAGCCGCTGCCGCTGCTGCGCCCCGGCTCCAGCCCGGTCGAGACGCAGGCCTGGGTGGACCAGCCGGCCCACCACGGGCAGCCCGACGCCGCGCCGCGCCGCCTGCGCTCCATCGTGCGCTGCTACCAGAGCGGCAGCGGCCAGCGCCGCTACATGGCCATCGTCGAGGACCGCAGCGTCGAGGAGGAGCGCGACCTCGCGCAGATGCAGATCGGCGCGCTGATGGACACGGCTGGCGTCGGCCTCGCGACCTTCCAGGAGGCGTCCGGCTGGGTGCAGCACGGCGCGGTGTTCGGCAGCGCTGCCGAGTCGCACGCCGGTGCGCCCGCGCTGCAGTCGATCCGCCGCGACGTGGTGCTGCCCGAATCGCTGCCCGAGTACGACAAGCTGCAGCAGGCGCTGCGCCTGGCCCAGCGCGCCGAGGTGCGCTATGCCATCCGCCACCCGGAGCACGGGTTGCGCTGGCTGCTGACGCGCGTCGAGCCGGCCACGCTCGCCTCGGGCAAGCGCACCACCTCGGTCGTCACGCTCGACATCACCGACCAGCACCAGACCCAGCAGCGCAGTGAGATGCTGCTGCGCGAGCTCACCACCATCCTCGAGAGCACCACCGTCGGCATCGCCTACCTGCGCGGCAACCTGCTGGTGCGCTGCAACCGGCGCTTCGAGGCGCTGCTCGGCTTCCGCGCCGGCGACGTGGCCGGCTGCAGCCTGCAGGAGCTGCTGGCCGCGCAGCCCGAGGTGGGCCGGCTGGTGGCCGACATCGATGCGTCGCTGGCGGCAGGCCGGGTGCACGAGACCGAGATCGCGGTCGACACGCGCGGGCGCCCGCGGCACTGGTGCTCGCTGTCGGTGCGGCGCGCCGGCGAAGGGGTCGACGGCCAGGAACTGATCGCGGTGCTGACCGACATCACGCGGCTGAAGGCGCAGCAGGCCGAGCTGGAGGCGCTGGCCAGCGAGGTCGCGCTGCAGGCCGAGCGCACGCGCGCGATCCTCGATTCGGTGCTGGTGGGCATCGTCACGGTCGGCGCCGACGGCATCGAGTGGATGAACCGCTCGGCGCGCCGCATGTTCGGCGGCGACCTGGAGGATTTYCTCGGCCACCCGATGGCCACCGTCGCGACGCCGGAACCCGACCATCCGTTCCTGCGCACCGACTACCTCGACGACCTGGTCGAGGGGCAGGCCGAGACCTTCGAATGCCGCGTCAAGGCGCGCGACGGCCGCGAGTACTGGGTGGTCGGCAACGCGGTCGTCACCGGGCGGCAGCTGACCTATGCGCTGCTCGACATCGAGCGGCGCCGCCAGGCCGAGGCGCGCACCGCCGAGGCGCAGTCGTCGCTGCAGCGCATCATCGAGGCGGCGCCGCTCGCGATCACGCTGCGCGATGCGCACACGCTGCGCATCCTGCAGGTCAACGAGGTCGCGGCCCGCAATGCGGCGACGCCGCCCGCGCAGCTGATCGGGCGCACGCCGGAGCAGATCTTCCCGCCCGAGGTCGCCGCCGAGCGCCGCCGCGACATGGAAGACGCGCTGGCCGCCGGCCGCGTGACGCAGCGCGAGTACCGCACCGAGCTCGACGGCCAGTTCCAGGTGTGGGACGCGCGCTACCTGCCGCTCGCGGCCGACGGCCAGCCGGCCGACCAGCTGCTGATGGTGGCGACCGAGGTCACCGAGCAGCGCGCCGCGCAGGAGGCGCGCTTCGAGGCGGCCATCGCGCAGCGCGAGATGCTGGTGAAGGAAGTGCACCACCGCATCAAGAACAACCTGCAGGGCGTGGCCGGGCTGCTGCAGCAGATCGCGACGCGCAAGCCCGAGGTGGCCGGCGTGATGGCCGAGGTGGTGGGCCAGGTGCAGGCGATCGCGCAGGTCTACGGGCTGCAGGTCGGCATCAGCGGACCGCTGCGCCTGCACAGCGTGCTGGAGGCGATCACCGGCTCGGTGCAGCGCACCTTCGGGCGCTCGATCGTGTTCGACGCGCAGGGGCCGCAGCCGCAGCAGTGGACGCTGCCGGAGGCCGAGTCGATCCCGATCGCGCTGACGGTGAACGAGCTGCTGACGAACGCGATCAAGCACAGCGTGGGCGATGCGCCGGTGAGCTGCACGCTGGTGTGCGGCGACGACGGCGTGCAGATCGTGATCGGCAACGAGGGCCGGCTGAGCGAGGGCTTCAGCCTGGCGCAGTTCCCCGGCGGCGTGTCGGGGCTCGGGCTGGTGCGGGCGCTGCTGCCGCGGCGCAGCGCGAAGCTGTCGATCGAGGCGCAGGGCACGCGGGTGGTGGCGGTGGTCGACCTGAAACCGCCGGGGGTGGCGCTTTCGGCCACAATCGCGCCTTCACCGTCCCGCCAGCAGCACCCACCGTGACGAACAAAGGCAAGATTCTCGTTGTCGATGACGACCGCCTCGTGCTCGCGACGCTCTCGCACGGGCTCGCGCAGGCCGGCTACGAGATCATCGATGCCGACAACGGCGACGACGCGATCCTGCTGGCCCGCGAGCACCGCCCGGATCTCGCGCTGCTGGACATCCGCATGGAAGGCAAGAGCGGCTTCGACGTGGCCGCCTACCTGCGCGACTACTGCCAGATGCCGTTCATGTTCCTGTCGGCGTTCGCCGACGACGACACCGTCGCGCAGGTGAATGCGCTCGGCGCGGTGGCCTACCTGGTCAAGCCGCTCGACATCCGCCAGATCGTGCCCGCGGTGGAAGCCGCGTTCGCGCAGATCGGGCCGCGCGGCGGTGAACCCGCGCCGCTGCCCGGCACGCTCGCGCACGACGCGCTGGGCCAGCCGGTGGCGATGGCGATCGGCGTGCTGATGCACCGCTATTCGCTGCCGCGCGCGCAGGCGCTCGAGCGGCTGCAGCGGCTGGCGGCAACCGAGGGCAAGTCGCTGGTGCAGCAGGCCGAGCGCCTGCTCGAAGCGGTGGAGTTGCTCTCCGCCGGCTAGCCGAGCCAAAACTGGAAGCGCGCGCCGCGGTCCACTTCGCCCTCGGCCCAGATGTCGCCGCCGTGCCGGCGCACGATGCGCCGCACCGAGGCCAGCCCGACGCCGGTGCCCTGGAAGTCGTTCGCGCTGTGCAGCCGCTGGAACACGCCGAACAGCCGGTCGGCGAATCGCATGTCGAAGCCGGCGCCGTTGTCGCGCACCGTGAAGGCCGGCCGGCCCTCGTGCACGCCCGATTCGAACCAGATGTGCGCGTCGCGGCACTTCGCGGTGTACTTCCACGCGTTGCCGAGCAGGTTCTCCAGCGCCACCCGCAGCAGCGTGGCATCGCCCTGCGCATGCAGGCCCGGCTCGATGTCGACCTGCACCTGGCGCTGCGGCGATTCGCGCCGCAGGTCGTCGACGATGTAGCCCACCAGCTGCGACAGGTTGATCGGCTGGCGCGCCAGCGGCCGTGCCGACAGCTGCGACAGCGCGAGCAGCGAGTCGATCATGCTGCTCATGCGCGCGGCGGCACCGAGCACGCGGTCGAGGTGGTCGTTGCCGATGCGGTCGAGCAGGCGGCCGTAGTCTTCCTTGACGATCTTCGTGAAGCCCTCGACCACGCGGATCGGTGCGCGCAGGTCGTGCGACACGGTGTAGCTGAACGATTCCTGCTCGTCGGCCGGCGGCAGCGCCGCGGCGGCCGCGGTCGCATGGCGATGGAAGATCAGCAGCAGCTCGGTGCCGGCGCGCGGCAGGGCCGGCGAAACCGCCGGCGACCGCGCCGGCGACAGCCGCAGCACCTGCAGCTCCCAGCCC
>NZ_JBFUFP010000413.1:0-4476 GCF_056403375.1 Rhizobacter sp. P2_H2 | reverse complement strand
CGACCGGGCCGCCCACCCCCACGCGCAGCGGCGGCAGTTTCTTCGTGCGGTGGGGGATGGTGTGCAGTGCGGCGCTCATGGGGGAATCGGTTCGTCCGGGGAGTCGGGGCGAACCGAGTGTAGTGCCGGCCGGGCGCTCAGCCTTTCTTGGCCGGCGGCTTGCCGCCTTGTCCGCCGCCCTGCCCACCCCCTGGCGGGCCGCCGGCCGGGCGCAGCGCGAGCACGTCGCCGATCTTCTGGCAGGTGCCCGAGATGGTCTCGCCGTTGCGGCCGGCGAAGCTCGCGGCGGCGCCTTCGGCCTTGCCGTTGCACGCGGCGATCGCCTCGGGCGGCGGTGCCGGCGGCTTGCCGCCTTGCGATGCGGCCGGGTCAGCGGCGGTGCCTGCCAGCGGCAGCGCCAGCAGCAGGGTGGCCGCGGCGGCGGCCAGGGTTCGGTTGATGCGGTTCAAGGTCGTCATGTCGCTGTCTCCTTCGTCAAAAAAACAGGTCTCAGGCCGCGATTCCCACGGTCAGCGCGGCGGTGTAGCCGGCCGCGACGCTGCCGCTCAGCGTGGCCATCTGCAGCGTGACGCCGTCGCTGAACACGTTGTCGGTCGCGAAGCTGATCTGGTTCAGGTTGCTCACGCTCGCGCTGTAGCCGCTGGCCGTGCTGTAGACGGTGCTGCAATCGGCGACCGGGAACGCCATCTGCGAGGTCTTGATCTTGCTGGTCGACGAGGTGGCCGTGGCCAGGCTGCGGTACACCTCGAAGTGGATGTGCGGCATGCGGCCGGCGTAGCAGCCGGGGAACACGGTGGTGAACGTGACCTGCCCGTTGGCATCGGTCTCCTGCACACCGCGCAGATAGTTCTGGCTGGTGACTCCCGACGAGTACATCGAGTAGCGCCCCTCCCGGTCGCAGTGCCACAGGTAGATCGCATAGCCGGAGAGGTCGGCGCAACTGGTGTTGGTATCGACCAGCGTCAGCGTGACGGTCAACGTGACGCCCTCCGCCGAGCCCAGGCTGCTGGGGAGGCTCGACCGGATGTCGCTGCGCACGATGCCGCTCACCCCGAGCACGTTGGCGACGCTGCCGTTCACGCTGTTCGAGCCGTCGCCGGGGTAGGGGCCGGCGGTCTCTTCCGGGATGACCGAGCAGGAGCTGCTGCCGGAGCCGGAAGATCCACCGGAGCCGCTGGACCCCGAAGAGCTGCTGGTGGTGGTGTCCGTGGAACTGCCGCCACCACCGCAGCCGAGCAACGACGACACCGCGGTCACCGCGCCGACGCCGGCCAGCCAGGTCAGTGCGCGCCGGCGCTGCATCACCTGCAGGTCGTGGACAAGGCCGAGATCGTGCTCGTGATGAGGCCCGTGGGGGTCGCATGAGGGCTGCTCGTGGTCGAGGGCGTGGTGGCGAAGGGTGTCGGACATGGTGTTGGCGAGGCAGTGGCTGTGAGGCTGCCGATGCTGGTCGCCGACGGTGTCGGGAATATCGTCGCTTTGTATCAACTTGGACACGGTCCATTTGAACTGTGTCTGCGGTGTACCCGAGCGGCGATCAGGCGCGTGGGAGCAGCAGCCGGGCCCGCAGGCCGCCTTCGGGCCGGTTCGACAGCGTCAGATGGCCGCCCAGCCGTTCGGCCAGGTCCCTTGCGATGTACAGGCCCRGGCCACTGCCGCCGCTGCTGGCGACCCGGTAGAACGGGCGGAACACCGTCTCCAGCTGGTCCTCGGGGATGCCGGGGCCGTGGTCGTCGATGCACAGCTCCAGCTCGCGGGGATGGCCGCGCAGGCTCAGCTCGGCCGAACCGGCATGGCGCAGCGCGTTGCCGATCAGGTTGCCGAGGATGCGGCCCAGGGCTTCGCTCTGTGCCAGCACGACGGCCTCGCCGCCGCTGTCGTCGGCGATGCGCACCGCGAGGCCCTGCTCGACCCGGTCGTCGACCTGGGCCTGCAGCAAGGCGCGCAGGTCGACGCGCTGGCGCGCCTGCGGCGCATGCTGGTCGCGCAGCATCGACAGGACGCTGCCGATCAGCGCGTCCATCTCCTGCAGGTCGGCGATGCAGCGTTCGGTCTGCGCCCCTGGCTCCATCGTCTCGAGCCGCAGGCGCAGCCGGGCCAGCGGCGTGCGCAGGTCGTGCGAGATCGCGGCCATCAGCAGGCCCTGCGCGCCGAACTGCTCGTGCAGGCGCTGCGCCATCGTGTTGAAGACCTGCGCGGCCTGGCGCACCTCGCGCGTGCCCGCGTGCTCGTCGAGCGTCGGCGCCGGGCGGCGCTGTGCGATCTCCTGGCCGAGCGCACGCGACGCATCGGCCAGCCGGCGCATCGGCTGCGACAGCCACTGCGCGCCCCACCAGGCGGCCCCGCCGATCACCAGGAAGCGCACCAGGTAGTCGAGCCACAGCGAGCGCATCGGCGGCGCGCCGACCGGTGGTCGCCCGGGTTGCCCCGGGGGTGGCGGTCCGCCCGGCCCCGCGCTGCCGGGTCCCGGCCCCTGCGGGCCGCCCTTGGGCAGCAGGCCGGGCGGCAGCGATGACAGCGGCGGCACGCCCATGCCGTCGTTTCCGGGTGCGGGCGAGCCCATCGGCGGCCCGTTGCCCAGCCCGTCGGCGATGCTGCGCACCGCCGCGAAACTGAGGAAATGGCTGGCCACCAGCGCGACCCACATCAGCAGCATCAGCCGCTTGAACAGGGTGTCGCTGAACAGCCGGTTGCTGAACAACCTGTTGCTGAACAGCGGGCGCAGTCGCTGCAACAGGCTCAAGCGCGCGCCCCGCCGTCGTTGCCGTTGAACAGGTAGCCCTCGCCGCGCACGGTGCGGATCAGGTTCGGCTCGTCGAGCTTCTGGCGCAGCCGCGACACCGTCAGGTCGATGCTGCGGTCGGTCACCTCGGCGCCGGGTGCGCGCGTCAGGTCGAGCAGCTGGTCGCGGCTCAGCACGCGGTTCGGGTGGTCGACGAAGGCCGACAGCAGCCGGAACTCGGCCGACGAGAGCGCGACCACCACCTGCTGCGGCGAGGTCAGCTGGCGGCGCAGCCGGTCGAAGGTCCAGCCGGCGAATTGCAGCACGGTCGCGGTCGGCGCGGCGACCGGGGCGGCCCCGGCGCGGCGCAGCACCGCATGGATGCGCGCCACCAGCTCGCGCGGCTCGAACGGCTTGGGCAGGTAGTCGTCGGCGCCGAGCTCCAAGCCGACGACGCGGCTCGCCGGGTCGCCCTGCGCGGTCAGCATGATCACCGGCAGCGGCGCGATCTCGCGCACCCAGCGGAACAGGTCGAGCCCGTTGCCGTCGGGCAGCATCAGGTCGAGCAGCAGCACCTTGAACGGGTCGGGGCCGCCCAGGCCCGTGCGCAGCACGCGCCGCAGGCTCGCGGCATCGGCCACCGCGCTCACCCGCATGCCATAGCGTTGCAGGTAGTCGCTGACGAGCTGGCGCAGGTCGAGGTCGTCATCGACCAGCAGGACGTGGATCATCGTCAGGAGCGGAACAGCCGCGAGTACTGCGCCTCGTGGCGTGCCGACAGGATCGCCAGCATCGGCGTGAAGGCCTGGCGCTCGGCGTGGGTGGCCGCGATCGCGCGGTCGACCGCCGCGGGAATCGCGTCGGCCAGCGCGGCCAGCACGCGCTGGCCGGCGTTCTGGCCGAGCGGCACGGATTTCAGCGCGGCCTGCACCATGTTCTCGGCCCAGCCGAAGCAAAGGCTCAGCAGCGCGTCGCGCAGCGGCGCACCGGTCTGCGCGGCGGCCAGTGCGAACGCCACCGGCCAGGTCGGCGCCGGCTTCAGGGCGGCCAGCACCGCGAGGCGCTCGTCGGCGAGGCCGCGGTTCTTCAGCCACTCGAGCAGCGAGCGGCCCATCTGTTCGGCCTGCAGGCGCATCTCGCTGCTCTCGCGGGTCTGCACGACCCAGTCGTTCAGCTCGCGGATCGCGTCGCGGTCGTCACGCTGCCAGGCCGCGAAGGCCCTGGCGGCGAGCGGCAGGTCGCTGCGGGCGAGGCCCAGGCGCAGCTGGTCGAGCAGCCAGGCGGCGGCCTGCGCCTCGGTGGTGACGAGGCCGGCATCGACCGCCGACTCCAGCCCCTCGGAGTAGCTGAAGCCGCCGACCGGCAGCGCCGGCGAGGCCAGCCACATCAGCTGCAGCAGCGAGGCGGCGCTGGTCGGGGCGGGGGCGCGGCGGACGCGGGGCATCGGTGTCAGTGGCCGTGGTGGTCGTGGTGACCGTGACCGTGGTGGTCGTGGCCCGCGTGCCCGTGGTCGTGATCATCGTGGCCATGCCCGTGATGCGCGTGCCCGCCGGCCGCATACGCACCACCTTCCGGCTCGAACGCCGCCGAGGCCTCGTTCACGATCAGGTGCATCTGCCGCAGCATGTCGGCCAGCACGTGGTCGGGTTCGAGCTTCAGGTGGTCGGGCTTCAGCTCGAGCTGCACGTGCCGGTTGCCCAGGTGGTAGGCGGCGCGCAGCAGGTCGAACGGCGTGCCGTGCTGCGTGCAGTGCG
>NZ_JBFUFP010000412.1:0-4481 GCF_056403375.1 Rhizobacter sp. P2_H2 | reverse complement strand
GTCGCCTTCCAGGTGGCGCTCGACCCACAGGAAGATCTCGGTGTAGACCGTCTGCGGGCACGCATAGCCGCACCACAGCCGCCCGGCCACCGCGGTGAACAGGAACAGCGCATACGCGCTCAGCACCAGCAGCCCGGTCAGGTAGATGAAGTCCTGCGGGTACAGCACCAACCCAAAGATGTAGAAGCGCCGCGCCTCCAGGTCGAACAGCAGCGCCTGCCGGCCATTCCACGCGAGCCACGGCAGCCCGTAGAACACCAGCTGCGTCGCCCACACCAGCGCCCAGCGCCAGGCCGCGAACAGGCCGTGCACCGCGCGCGGGTAGATCTTGGCCTCGCTCGCATAGAGCGAGACCGTGGCCACCGGCGTGATCGGGATCACCCGCTTGGCGTTGCGTGTCTCGTGGCCCACCTCGGGATCGGCCATCGCGTCACTGCGCAAGCGCAGGGCCCCGGTTCGACAGGCTCCAGACATACGAGGCCAGCACGTGGATCTGCTCCTTGCTGAGCCGCTCCTTCTGCGCCGGCATCACGTTCAGCTTGCCGTTGTTGATCATCGCGGTGATGGCCTCCTCGCCCCAGCCGTGCAGCCACACCTTGTCGGTGAGGTTGGGCGCGCCGAGTGCCTGGTTCCCCTTGCCGTCGATGCCGTGGCAGGCGGCACAGGCCATGAAACGCTGCTTGCCGAACTGCGCGGTCGAGTCGTGCGCGCTGCCCGACAGGCTCAGCACGTACTGCGCGACCTCGTGGATCTCCTGCGGGCCGCCGATTGCCGCCGCCATCGGCGGCATCATCCCCTGGCGCCCCTCGGTGATCGTCTCCTCGATCTTCTCCGGCGTGCCGCCGTGCAGCCAGTCGGCGTCGGTCAGGTTCGGGAAGCCCTTGCTGCCGCGCGCATCCGAGCCATGGCAGGCCGCGCAGTTGTTGATGAACAGCCGTTCGCCGATCGCCATCGCCTGCGGCTCGGCCGCGAGCTTGTCGGCCGGCAGCGCGGCAAAGCGCGCATACAGCGGCGCCATCTCGGCCTGCGCGGCGCGCTGCTCCTGCTCGTACTGGCCGAGGCTGGTCCAGCCCAGGCTGCCGKCGTTGCTGCCGAAGCCGGGGTACAGGAACAGGTAGGCCAGCGAGAACACCACCGTCAGCACGAACATCACCACCCACCACATCGGCAGCGGGTTGTTCAGCTCGCGCAGGTCCTCGTCCCACACGTGGCCGGTGCTGTTGTCGGCGGCCATCACCTCGCGGCGGCTCGCGATGAACAGCAGCACCAGGCAGGCCAGCAGGCCGAGCAGCGTCACCGCGCCGATGTAGATCGACCAGCCCTGGCTGAAGAAGTCGCTCATCGCGCATCTCCTTCATCGCTGCCATCCGGTTCGAAAGGCAGGCGTGCCGCTTCGTCGAATCGCGACTGGTTGCGCCGCGACCAGGCCCAGGCGGCAATGCCCAGGAACACCAGCATCGACAGCACCGTCACGCCACTTCTGAGGTCGTTGACATCCATGGGTCTTGCTCCTTACTTCACCGAGGTGCCGAGCACCTGCAGGTAGGCGATCAGCGCATCGATCTCGGTCCTGCCCTTCACGGCCTCGCCGGCGGCGGCGATCTCGGCATCGGTGTAGGGCACGCCGACGCGGCGCAGCGCAGTCAGCTTCGGGGCCATGTCGGCCGGGTCCAGCGCGGCCTTGGCGAGCCACGGGTAGGCCGGCATGTTCGATTCCGGCACCAGGTCGCGCGGGTTGAGCAGGTGCACCCGGTGCCACTCGTCGCTGTACTTGCCGCCCACGCGCTGCAGGTCCGGGCCGGTGCGCTTGCTGCCCCACTGGAACGGGTGGTCGTAGACGAACTCCCCGGCCGTCGAGTAATGGCCGTAGCGCAGCGTCTCGGCGCGGAACGGGCGGATCATCTGCGAGTGGCAGTTGTAGCAACCCTCGCGGATGTAGACGTCGCGCCCGGCCAGCTGCAGCGCGGTGTAGGGCGCGAGGCCCGGCGCCGCCTGCGTGGTGGAGCGCTGGAAGAACAGCGGCACGATCTCCACCAGCCCGCCGACCGCGATCACCAGCAGGATCAGCACGATCATCAGGAAGTTGTTGGTCTCGATCTTCTCGTGCGAGAAGCCGGGGGCGTTATTGCTTGTGTTGGCCATTTGGTTGCTCCGTGGCTCAGGCGTGGGCCGGGGTCAGCGCGGGGACAGGCACCGGCCGGTAGCGGCCGGCGGTGGCCGTCTTCACGACGTTCCAGCCCATGATCAGCATGCCGGCCAGGTACAGCAGCCCGCCCGCCAGGCGCACCACGTAGAAGGGGAAGGTCGCCTTCACGCTCTCGACGAAGCTGTAGACCAGCGTGCCGTCGGGGTTGACCGCGCGCCACATCAGGCCCTGCATCACACCGGCGATCCACATCGCGGCGATGTACAGCACGATGCCGACCGTCGCGATCCAGAAGTGCAGCTCGATCGCCCGGGTGCTGTACATCGTCGTGCGGCCGAACATGCGTGGCACCAGGAAGTACAGCGTGCCCATCGACACCAGGCCGACCCAGCCGAGCGCGCCGGAATGCACGTGGCCGATGGTCCAGTCGGTGTAGTGGCTGAGCGCGTTGACCGTCTTGATCGACATCATCGGCCCCTCGAAGGTGCTCATGCCGTAGAACGACAGCGAGACGATCAGGAACTTCAGGATCGGGTCGTCGCGCAGTTTGTGCCACGCCCCCGACAGCGTCATGATCCCGTTGATCATCCCGCCCCAGCTCGGCGCCAGCAGCACCAGCGAGAACAGCATGCCCACGCTCTGCGCCCAGTCGGGCAGCGCGGTGTAGTGCAGGTGGTGCGGGCCCGCCCACATGTACGTGAAGATCAGCGCCCAGAAGTGCACGATCGACAGCCGGTACGAGTACACCGGCCGCTCGGCCTGCTTCGGGATGAAGTAGTACATCATCCCGAGGAAGCCGGCCGTCAGGAAGAAGCCGACCGCGTTGTGGCCGTACCACCACTGCACCATCGCGTCCTGCACGCCGGCGTAGGCGGAGTAGCTCTTGGTCAGGCTCACCGGAATGGCCGCGCCGTTGACGATGTGCAGCAGTGCCACCGCCAGGATGAACGCGCCGAAGAACCAGTTCGCGACGTAGATGTGGCGCACGCGGCGCACCGCGATCGTGCCGAAGAACACCACCGCGTACGACACCCACACGATGGCGATCAGGATGTCGATCGGCCACTCGAGCTCGGCGTACTCCTTGCCCTGCGTGATGCCCAGCGGCAGCGTGACGGCGGCCGCGACGATCACCGCCTGCCAGCCCCAGAACGTGAAGGCCGCGAGCTTCGGCATGAAGAGCCGCGCCTGCGAGGTGCGCTGCACCACGTAATAGCTGCTCGCGAACAGCGCGCAGCCGCCGAACGCGAAGATCACCGCGTTGGTGTGCAGCGGCCGCAGCCGGCCATAGCTGAGCCAGGAGATGCCCAGGTTCAGTTCGGGCCAGGTCAGCTCGGCCGCGATGAACACGCCGACCAGCATCCCCACCACGCCCCACAGCACCGCCGCGAGCGAGAACCAGCGCACGCTCCAGTCACTGAAGACGGGCTGCGAGGCCGCAGAATCCTTCGACATAGATTGCCTCTTCTTTCACCATGATTGCTCTACGGTGATTCTTGGAGCGACACGTCGGCGGGGGGTTGACGTTGATCAAGGGCGAGGTCGTCGGTCTGCAGAATCCGCAGGCCCTCGTCGTCGAGGTCGTCGAATTGGCCACGGTTCAGCGCCCAGCCGAACACGCCGAGCAGCGCGAGCACCAGCAGGGCCGACAGCGGGATCAGCAGGTAGAGGATGTCCATCGTCGGGCTTCAGCGCGCCAGGCGCAGCGAGTTGGCGATGACCAGCAGCGAGCTGAGCGCCATGCCCAGCCCCGCGGCCCACGGCGGCAGCAAGCCGGCCAGCGCGAGCGGGATGCAGGCGGCGTTGTAGAGCGCCGACCATGCGAGGTTCTGCCGCACCACGCGCACCGTGCGGCGGGCCATGTCGCGCGCGTCTTCCAGGCCGCCCAGCCGGTTCGAGACCACCACCAGGTCGGCGTTCGAGCGGGCGACCAGCGCGCCGTGGCCCATCGCGAACGACACGTCGGCCTGCGCGAGCACCGGCGCGTCGTTGATGCCGTCACCCACCATCGCGACGCAGCGGCCCATCGCCTGCTCGCGCTGCACCGCGGCCTGCTTGGCGGCGGGATCGGCCGCGCCGATCGCCGCGTCGGCACCGACGCGGCGCGCGATCGACGCGACCCGCTGCGGTGTGTCGCCGGACAGCAGCACGCGGCGCCAGCCGGCCCGGCCGAGCGCGGTCATCGCGTCGACGGCGTCACCGCGCAGCTGCTCGTCGAACTCGAGGCACAGCAGCGCGTGGTCCGCGCGGCCGAACCAGAGGCGCAGCACGTCGTCGGCCGAGGGTTCTGCACCGACCCAGTCGGCGGTGCCGAGCCGCCATTCCACGCCGCCGC
>NZ_JBFUFP010000411.1:0-4492 GCF_056403375.1 Rhizobacter sp. P2_H2 | reverse complement strand
GATGGGAAACAGGTCAATATTCCTGTACCGATATGCAGTGCGATGTGGGGACGGAGAAGGTTAGCTCAGCCGGGTGTTGGATGTCCCGGTTCAAGCGTGTAGTCATACCCTTTAGGCAAATCCGGAGGGTTTAGATGAGGCGTGATAACGAGGAGGCTTGCCTCCGAAGTGAGTGATACCCTGCTTCCAGGAAAAGCCACTAAGCTTCAGCTGCATACGACCGTACCGCAAACCGACACTGGTGCGCGAGATGAGTATTCTAAGGCGCTTGAGAGAACTCTGGAGAAGGAACTCGGCAAATTGACACCGTAACTTCGGAAGAAGGTGTGCCTTTAGTAGGTGAACCATTTACTTGGGGAGCCCAATGAGGCCGCAGAGAATCGGTGGCTGCGACTGTTTATTAAAAACACAGCACTCTRCAAAGACGAAAGTCGACGTATAGGGTGTGACGCCTGCCCGGTGCTGGAAGATTAAATGATGGGGTGCAAGCTCTTGACTGAAGTCCCAGTAAACGGCGGCCGTAACTATAACGGTCCTAAGGTAGCGAAATTCCTTGTCGGGTAAGTTCCGACCTGCACGAATGGCGTAACGATGGCCACACTGTCTCCTCCAGAGACTCAGCGAAGTTGAAATGTTTGTGATGATRCAATCTCCCCGCGGAAAGACGGAAAGACCCCATGAACCTTTACTGTAGCTTTACATTGGACTTTGAACAGATCTGTGTAGGATAGGTGGGAGGCTTTGAAGCGGTGCCGCTAGGTGTCGTGGAGCCAACGTTGAAATACCACCCTGGTGTGTTTGAGGTTCTAACCTTGGCCCGTTATCCGGGTTGGGGACAGTGTATGGTGGGCAGTTTGACTGGGGCGGTCTCCTCCCAAAGCGTAACGGAGGAGTTCGAAGGTACGCTAGCCACGGTCGGAAATCGTGGTGATAGTGCATTGGCATAAGCGTGCTTGACTGCGAGACTGACAAGTCGAGCAGGTACGAAAGTAGGACAAAGTGATCCGGTGGTTCTGTATGGAAGGGCCATCGCTCAACGGATAAAAGGTACTCTGGGGATAACAGGCTGATACCGCCCAAGAGTTCATATCGACGGCGGTGTTTGGCACCTCGATGTCGGCTCATCTCATCCTGGGGCTGTAGCCGGTCCCAAGGGTATGGCTGTTCGCCATTTAAAGAGGTACGTGAGCTGGGTTTAAAACGTCGTGAGACAGTTTGGTCCCTATCTTCCGTGGGCGCTGCAAGATTGAGAGAGCCTGCTCCTAGTACGAGAGGACCGGAGTGGACGCACCTCTGGTGTATCGGTTGTCACGCCAGTGGCATCGCCGAGTAGCTATGTGCGGAAGAGATAACCGCTGAAAGCATCTAAGCGGGAAACTCGTCTCAAGATGAGTCTTGCCGGGGCCTTGAGCCCCCTGAAGAGTCGTTCGAGACCAGGACGTTGATAGGCTGGGTGTGGAAGCGCAGTAATGCGTTAAGCTAACCAGTACTAATTGCTCGTGAGGCTTGACCCTATAACTTTGATCACACGATCAAAGCTGTCTGAGGACAAGCGTTGTGCAGTTCTTCCAACGAATATCCTTGAACGCAATCAAGTTCTGATCAAATCAAATGCTGATATCGCTTGTGTGGCATGGCCACCAGGCGTCGACTCTACGAATTGGCTGCAAAGCACTTCCCCCAAGGAATGCTCGGCAGCAACAAGTTAAGCCTGATGACCATAGCGAGGTGGTCCCACTCCTTCCCATCCCGAACAGGACAGTGAAACGCCTCAGCGCCGATGATAGTGCGGGTTCCCGTGTGAAAGTAGGACATCGTCAGGCTATTAATAGCCAACCCCCGTTACCTCCCAAGGTGACGGGGGTTTTGCTTTTGCAGCAAGCGATTCCTGCTAAACGGATCAAATAGCTCAAACGGTCCATCACGCCAAACGAGCCATCACACCGTCCGCAATTCACGCCGCAATATCTTCCCGACATTCGATTTGGGAAGGTCATCGCGAAACTCGATGTGCCTCGGCCGCTTGTAGGCCGTGAAGTTCTCCCGGCAATACGCTGCCAGATCGTCTTCGGTCAGCGTCGAATCCCGTCTGACCACGAACAGCTTCACCGCTTCACCGGACTTCGCATCCGCCACACCCACTGCCGCGCATTCCAGTACGGCCGGATGCTGGCTCACCACCTGCTCGATCTCGGTCGGGTAGACGTTGAAGCCGGACACCAGGATCATGTCTTTCTTCCGATCGACGATCCGCACGTAGCCCCGCTCATCCATCACGCCGATGTCTCCTGAGCGGAAGAATCCATCGTCCGTCATCACCAGGCGCGTCTCGTCCGGGCGATTCCAGTACCCGGCCATCACCTGGGGCCCGCGGATGCAGATCTCACCCGACTGACCCTGCAGCACGGCGCCACCCGCATCATCCCGGATGGCGATTTCCGTCGAGGGCACAGGCAGCCCGATCGAGCCGGTGAACTCCGGTTCGTCGAAGCGATTGATCGTCGCCACCGGTGAGGTCTCCGACAACCCGTAGCCCTCGACGATCGGGCAGCCGGTGACACGCTGCCACTGCTCGGCCGTCGCGCGCTGGACCGCCATGCCGCCGCCATTGGAGATCACCAGGTCCGCGAAATCCAGGCGCCTGAAATCAGCATCGTTCGCCAAGGCATTGAACAGCGTGTTCACTGCTGGGAACATGTTGATGCGTTGCCGCTTCAACACCTTCACGAAGCCGGGAATATCACGCGGATTCGGAATCAGCACGTTCAACATACCGAGGCGTGCGCCGAGCATGTAGCACGCGGTCAGCGCAAAGATGTGATACAGCGGCAGTGCGCACACCGTGACGATCTGCCGATCGCCCACCTTGTCGAGCATTGGCTGGAACCAGGCCTGTGACTGCAGGATGTTCGCCACCACGTTGCGGTGCAACAGCACGGCCCCCTTCGAGACGCCCGTCGTTCCCCCGGTGTACTGAAGGAACGCCACATCGTCAGGCCCCAGCTCCACATGCCGCAGCGACATGCGCGTGCCCTCGGCCAATGCCAGGTTGAATCGCGTGACCGAACCCCCGGCCGGCGCGCGAAGATCGAACTCGGGCACCATCTTGCGGACATGGCGCACGACGAAGTTCACCAACTGGCCCTTCGCGAAGCCCAGCAGGTCGCCCATGGATGCCAGCACCACGTGCCGCAACGGCGTGCGGGCCATCACCTCCTGCAGCGTGTGCGCGAAGTTCTCGAGCACGATGATGGCCTCGGCGCCGGAGTCGCTCAACTGATGCTCCAGCTCGCGCGCGGTGTACAGCGGGTTCACGTTCACCACGGTGTAGCCCGCACGCAGCACGGCCGCAATCGCCACCGGGTACTGCAGCACGTTCGGCATCATCAGCGCCACGCGCGCGCCGCGCGCCATGCCCCGCGCCTGCAACCACGCACCCAACGACGACGACATCTCGTCGATCTCGCGGAACGTCAGGCGTCGCTCCATGCACACCGCTGCATCGCGCGAGGCATGCTGGCGGAACGATTCGTCGAGCAACTCGACCAGCGAGCGATACGCCGACGTGTCGATCTCGGCAGGAACGCCAGGAGGATAGTGATCGAGCCAGGGACGTTGCATCGATGCGGCACTCGCGGACAGGAAGAGCCTGCAATGGTGCGGGCCGGCCGCGCCGCACGGCTACGGTAGTTCTCCTAGCGCCGCCGCACGCGCCGGTGTCCCGTCGGCGACAGCCTCCGACGCGAAGAGCGCCTGCATCAGCGCCGTCTCGCGCGAGCGGACGGTCTTCAGGAACTCCGCAGCGCCTCGCATCGCGTGGAAGGTGTCGAACCCCGACTCCAGGAACGACTGAAGCGACGACAACCCCGCAGCACGCGCCGGCACCCGCATCATGCGCAGGCTCTGGCGCAGCAGCAGGCGCCTCGTCAATTGGTCGAGCGATTCGCCGATCTTCACGGTCAAGGCCACCTGCCGCTCGCGGTCTGCACGGCGTCCGCAGGCCTGCCACGCCGCCAGGTAGTCGGCGGCCGTCAATGCAGTCCCGGCCACGGCGTCGCCCATCGCGCTGTCCAGCGATTCCGACAAGGCATGCAGCGCTGCCAGCGACTCCACCGTCAACAGCACGTCGCTCGGGAAGAGCCGCGTCAATGCCGGCACCACCCGCGCGAACTGTGCGTCACGCTCGGCGAAGTCCTTCGGGCCGTACAGCTCGTCGAGAAAGAACCGCGCCACGTCACGGTAGCGCGGCGACGCCAGTAGGTCCGCGTACGTGTGCGCGAAGCGTCGTTGCTGGTAGGTCTTCACGGCAGTCACGCGAGCTTGCAACGAGGGATTCCCCACGCGCCGTTGGCGCTCGGACTCCACCGCCGACAGATGCTGAAGGATGTTCTCGCTCGACGCGGCCATGGCGAAGTTCGTTGCTCGTTGCGGGTTTACGAGAGGTCGGGCTAGTCCCTTGCCTCTACGGCGGCTGCGCCGAATGATGCAACAC
>NZ_JBFUFP010000410.1:0-4493 GCF_056403375.1 Rhizobacter sp. P2_H2 | reverse complement strand
ACATGGCCTTGCTCGACACCCAGGTCGCGATGCTCGCCAACCTCGGTGCCAACTTCCTCGCCACCGGCGCCGCGCCGCGGCGGGCCGGCAACGCCCACCAGAACATCGTGCCCTACCAGGTGTTCGAGACCTCGGACGGCCACATGATCCTGGCGGTCGGCAACGACGGCCAGTTCGCGAAGTTCTGCGAGGTGGCCGGCCGGCCGGAGCTGGCCGCCGATCCGCGCTTCGCCCGCAATGCCGACCGCGTGCGCCACCGCGCAATGCTGGTGCCGCTGCTGGAGGAGATCGTCCGGGYCCGACCGAAGCAGCAGTGGCTGTCCGCCCTCGAGGCCGCCAAGGTGCCGTGCGGCGCGATCAACGACCTGGCCGAGGTCTTCGCCGATCCACAGGTGCAGGCCCGCGGCATGACCGTGCCGATGCCGCACCCGCTGGCCGACACGCTGCGCGTGGTCGCGAGCCCGATGAAGCTGTCCGGCACCCCGGTGCAATACCGCCGCGCGCCGCCGCTCCTCGGCGAGCACACCGACGAGGTGCTGGCCGAGTTCGGTTGGTCGGACGCCGAGCGCGCTGAGCTGCGCCGCCAGCATGTCCTGTAACTGACACGGCAGCCCCGTGCGACACCCCCAAGGTCGGGGGATTGGGGCGCTCGGGGGGTGTCCTCCGCTGCCTGCCTGAACGACACTTGCAACCAAGGGTGACAAACCCGCACAAGCCGTTCATCCACGGACAGGGACGCCAACATGGACATGACCGAACTCGACCGCGCTGCCGCGCCCGCCCACCGCGACGCCGGCCACGAACCGGACGAGGGCGATCACTGGCGGGACGTGGTCAACGAGCTCAGCGCCGAGATGGCGACGCCGCTGACCAGCGCGCTCGAACGCGTCACGACCCTCGCCGGTACCGGTCGCATCGACCGCGTCAGCCTGCGCTGCCTGGTGGAAGAACTGCAGAAGGCGCGCGCCATCAGCATCGCCGGCCAGCAACTGGGCCGCCTGGCCTCCGGCCGGCTGCGCCAGACCCATGAGCGGCTGCCGCTCACGCAGACGCTGAAGGACGTGCTGACCCAGCGCGCCGCCGAGACGCAGGCGCGCGGCATCCACATCAAGCAGGTGCTGAAGCCGGCCGACGTGATCGTCGACGCCTCGCTGCTGTTCAGCCTGTTCAACGCGTTGCTGGACTGGTCGCTGCTGCATGCGCAGTCGACCATCGAGTACCGCATCGACATCAAGACTTGGCCGACGCATGCACGGCTGGTCAGCAAGTTCGCCTACCAGCCCGAAGACCAGGCCGACCTGCCGCCGGCCACGGTGGAAGAAGGCTCGCCGCTGGATTCGATCGCCTGGCGCCTGCTCGAACAGACCGCGTGGACGATGGGCCTGCCGATCGAGCGCAAGATCGAAGGCAGCCACGTGACGCTGTCGATCGAGTTCCCGCGCACCGTCAGCGAGCAGCTCGAAGGCCTGAGCATCCTCGAACTGGACCGCGGCTTCGCGCCGTCGGCGCGCACCAAGCCGCTGGCTGGCAGCCATGTGCTGGTGGTCGCCTCGCGGCGCGACGTGCGCATCCAGGTGCGCGACGCGGTGCGCAACATGGGCCTGCTGGTGGATTTCGTCACCTCGATCGAGGAGGCCCGCGACTTCTGCCGCAGCGGCCTGCCGCATGCGATCGTCGTCGAGTCGGTGCTGCGCGGCGACCGCTTCAACGACCTGCGCAACGAGGTCGATTCGGCCGGTGGCGATGTGGTGTTCATCGAGATCATCGAAGAGGGCAATGCCTTCGAGATCTCGGGCTTCGGCGGCTTGAGCATGGCGCGCGTCGGGCGCGACGCGATCCTGACCTCGCTGCCGTCGGCGCTGATGTTCGAGCTGTCGAAGACTACTTGAGGCTGCCGAACACCTTCTTCAGGATCGCGCTCCCGGTGGCGACCGGGTTCTCGCGGATCTTGTGCTCTTCCTCGCCGATCATCAGGAACAGCCCGTCGAGCGCCTTCTCGGTGACGTAGCTGTGGATGTTGGCATCCTGCGGCTTCAGCAGCCCGAAGCTCGCCGCCTTGCCGGCCACCGCGTTGTACTTGTCGGCCAGCGACACCTTCTCGGTCGCCCGCTTGACGATCGGCAGGAAGCGCACGCCCAGCGGCTCGCGCGTCTTGGCCGAGAAGAACTGCGTGACCGAGCCGTCGCCGCCGGTCAGAATGCCCTTGGCGTCCTCGACGCTCATGCTCTTCACCGCGCCGACCAGCAGCGTCTTCGCCTCGGGCACCGCGGCCTCGGCGGCGCGGTTCAGCGCCGTTTCCAGCTCGTCGACGCGCCGTTGCTGCCCGGTCGCCCTCAGGAAGCGCGCGGCGTCGTTCAGGAAGCCGGGCAGCGGGATGTGCACCTTCGGGTTCGACAGAAAACCGTCCGGCTTGCCGAGCAGGCCGACGGCCGACACCGCGCCGCGCTCCAGCGCCGCCCGGATGCCCGCGGTGGCATCGCCTTCGCTGAGGCTGAACGCCTGGGCCTGCCCGCTCCAAGCCAGAAAGCCAAACCCCTGTCCCAGGCCGGCGAGCACCGCTGACGTAAACTTTCTCCGCTGCATCGATCACATCCCATGAAATTGACCCGCCATCTTGCCGTCGCGTTGAGTGTTCTGGCAATCGCGGCAGCGGCTTGTGGGGCTTATGCGGTGTATTCGGTCCTCGCGCGCCCGGAGATGGCGCCTGACGCCGCGTTCGTCCGCCTGGATGGCAGCCGCAGCAGCGTCGCGCAACTGAAGGGGCAGGTGGTGCTGGTCAACTTCTGGGCCACCACCTGCACGACCTGCGTGCACGAGATGCCGCAGTTGGCAGCCACCCACAACCGGTTCAAGGCGCGCGGCTTCGAGACGCTGGCGGTGGCGATGAGCTACGACCCGCCGGCCTCGGTGATCCACTTCGCCGAATCGCGGCGGTTGCCGTTCACCGTGGTGATCGACAACACCGGCGCGGTCGCCCGCAGCTTCGGCCCCATCGAGGGCACGCCGACCAGCGTGCTGATCAACCAGCGCGGCGAGATCGTCAAGCGCTACGTCGGCGCGCCGGACTTCGTGGCGCTGCAGGCCCTGGTCGACAAGCTGCTCGCCGACCCGGCCTGATCAGACGGCGTTCGCGACGCCGGCCTGGTGGGCCTGCTGGTCCGCGTGGTAGCTCGAACGCACCATCGCGCCGACGGCCGCGTGCGTGAACCCCATCTTCAGTGCCTCGTCCTCGAACATCTTGAAGGTGTCCGGGTGCACGTAGCGCCGCACCGGCAGGTGGTGGCCGCTCGGCGCGAGGTACTGGCCGATCGTCAGCATGTCGATGCCGTGCTCGCGCATGTCGCGCATCACCTGCAGGATCTCTTCGTCGGTTTCGCCCAGGCCCACCATCAGCCCGCTCTTGGTCGGCACGTGAGGCGCGAATTCCTTGAAGCGCTTCAGCAGGTTCAGCGAGTACGCATAGTCCGAGCCCGGGCGCGCTTCCTTGTACAGGCGCGGCGCGGTCTCGAGGTTGTGGTTCATCACGTCGGGCGGTGCCGCCTTCAGGATCTCCAGCGCGCGGTCCATGCGGCCGCGGAAATCGGGCGTCAGGATCTCGATGCGGGTGTCCGGCGACAGCTCGCGGGTGCGCTGGATGCACTCGACGAAATGCGCGGCGCCGCCATCGCGCAGGTCGTCGCGGTCGACGCTCGTGATCACGACGTACTTCAGGCGCAGCGCCGCGATGGTCTTCGCGAGGTTCAGCGGCTCGTCGGCATCCAGCGGATCCGGCCGGCCGTGGCCGACGTCGCAGAACGGGCAGCGCCGCGTGCACTTGTCGCCCATGATCATGAACGTGGCGGTGCCCTTGCCGAAGCATTCGCCGATGTTCGGGCACGACGCCTCTTCGCACACCGTGTGCAGCTTGTGCTCGCGCAGGATCTGCTTGATCTCGTAGAAGCGGGTGGTCGGCGAGCCGGCCTTCACGCGGATCCAGTCCGGCTTCTTCAGCGTCTCGGCCGCGACGATCTTGATCGGGATGCGGGCCGTCTTGGCCTGCGCCTTCTGCTTGGCGCTCGCATCGTAATGGGCCGCGTCCTGGGCCTGGTGGATGACGTTTTCGGTCGACATCGGGGGTACTTTCGAGGGGCGGCCGACGGATCAGCGCAATGAGGTCAGCTCAGGTGCGACACCAGCCGGTCGCCCAGCCGCTGCGCCGCGGTGGTCCAGTCGGTGCGGACGCCCAGTGTAGCCAAGTCGACCGTTTGCAGCCCGGCGTAGCCGCAGGGGTTGATGCCGCTGAAGGGGCTCAGGTCCATCGCCACGTTCAGCGCCAGGCCGTGGTAGGTGCAATGCCGGCTGACCTTGATGCCGAGCGCCGCCACCTTGCCCAGGCCCTCGAAGTCATCCGCCCGCGGCCCGGTCAGCGCCGCATGCCCGGCCGGATCCGACAGGTTCACGTAGATGCCGGGCGCACCGGGCACCCGGTGGCCGGTGATGCCGAAGCCTTCGAG
>NZ_JBFUFP010000409.1:0-4497 GCF_056403375.1 Rhizobacter sp. P2_H2 | reverse complement strand
CCCTCGTACTGACCGTGCGCGACACCGGCGCGGGCCTCTCCGCAACGCCGGCCGACGGCACGCATTTCGGCCTGGAGCACGTGCGCCAGCGCCTGGCCACGCTGTACGGCGAGGCCGCATCGCTGACGCTGGCAGGCGCGGCCGATGCCGATGGCGGCACGCTCGCCACCGTTCGACTGCCCTGGAGCCCGACCGCATGAACATCACCGGAATGCAGGCCACTGCGCTGATCGCCGAGGACGAGCCGCTGCTCGCCGCGAACCTGAAGGCCGAGCTGCGGGCGCTATGGCCGGCGTTGAACATCGTCGCCAGCGTCACGCATGGCGAAGCCGCGGTGCAGCAGGCGCTGGCGCTGCGGCCGCAACTGCTGTTCCTCGACATCCGCATGCCCGGCATGACCGGGCTGGAAGCCGCACAGGCCATCGCCGAAGACTGGCCGGACGACGGCAGGCCGCTGCCGGCGCTGGTGTTCGTGACGGCCTACGACGAGTACGCGCTGCAGGCCTTCGAGCAGGCCGCGGTCGACTATGTGCTGAAACCGGTGCAGCCGGCCCGCCTGGCGCAGACCTGCACGCGGGTGCAGGCCGTGCTGGCGCAGCGGGCCTCAGGCGGTGGCGGCGCGATCGACGCCGCGATCGACCAGCTGCGCCAGTTGCTCGGCAGCGGTGGGCCGACCGCACCTGCGGCGCCCACGACACCTGGCGCGCCGCTGACGGTGATCCAGGCCGCCGTCGGCAACGCGATCCACCTGGTGCCGGTGGTCGACGTGCTGTATTTCGAGGCGGCCGACAAGTACGTGCGGGTCGTCACGCTGGAGCGCGAGTACCTGGTGCGCATCTCGCTGCGCGAACTGTTGCCGCAGATCGACCTGCAGCGTTTCTGGCAGATCCACCGCGGCACCGTGGTGCGCTCGGACGCCATCGCCACCGCGCTGCGCGACGAGGCCGGCAAGGTCACGCTGACCCTGCGCGGCCACGCCGACCGGCTCGCGGTGAGCCGGCTCTACGCGCAGCTCTTCAAGCCGATGTGATCAGTGGCGGTGGCCGTCGCGGCCGTCGCGCCCACCGCGGTCGTCACGGCGACCGTCATGGTCGTGGTGGTCATGGCGCCCGTCCCAGCGCGGCACCACCACCGGCACCGGCCGCACCACCGGATACGTGTGATAGACCGGATAAGGGCGGTACACCGGGTAAGGACGATAGACCGGGCGCGGGCGATAGACCACCACCGGCGCGGGCTGCACGTAGACCGGTGCCGGCGCGTAGTAGGCCGGCTGCACGTAGACCGGCTCGGCGTAGACCGGTTGTGAATACGCGGGCTGCGAATACACCGGCCCGCTCGAGACGACGGTGGTCACCGGCGGCAGGTTGACGCCGATCGACCATTGCACATTGGCGGCATGCGCGCCTGCGGTGGCCAGCGCACCCACCAGGGCCAGCGCGGCGACGAACGGGGTCTTGCGATTCAACATCGTGAACTCCTGTGTTCCAGACACTGCGATCGCAGCGTCATGGGTCTACAACGTCACAACGTGTTCGCGCGAAGACCGGTTTCCGTGTCGATTGGTAAGCCGCAGGTTTCTGGAAGGTTAAGTTGGCCGCCAGACTCGCCTTACTGACGGGCGCGGTGCATCGCCAGTTCCAGCAGCGAGCGCAGGTCGCCGAGTTCGGTCAGCACCTCGAACGAGAAGCCGGCGCGGCCCGGCCGATCGCTCAGCAGCAGTTCGTCGAAATAGGCCGGCAGGCTGAGCGGCTTCTCCCACAAGGCGGCCAACCGATTGACGACGTGCGGGTGGCGCTGCGCCGTGCTCAGCGGCTGGTAGCGCGGCGGCAAGGATGCAAGCCATTCTTCGGCGATGCCACTGAGGCCGACATGCTGGGGCGCGCGCTTCGGTGGCGGCGGGCGGACCTGCAGGCCGAACGGCCCGTCCATCAGTGCCGATGGCGCGGTGGCCATCCAGCCGGTCTGGCTGGGCGTGAAATCGAAACCGGAGTTCACCGAACGGGGTGGTCTGTTCATGGCACCGATTGTTCGACTGCGTCCCGCCGCTGAAAAGGGCGCAGCGCCCCTCTGCTCGCGGGGGTGGATACAACCAGATACAAGACAGCGTGAGAATAATCACGACTTGCAGACGACCGGCGTGCATCCAGGGGCGGGAACTACAATGAATTCACGCTTCGCAGCCCTGCGCAGCGCCCCAACCCCTTGAATCCCCAGCCCATTTCATGAGCGACCCCCACAGCAAGGCATCGCCCGGCGAGTCCGCCGCCTCCGACGTTCGGCCGACCAATTTCCTGCGGCAGATCATCGAGCGCGACCTCGACCAGGGACGCTACGCGGGTCGCCATTTCGCTGGCTCCCCCGGTGACGCGGCCCATCAGGCCGGCGGGCCGCTCGACGCGGCGCGCATCCGCACCCGCTTCCCGCCCGAGCCGAACGGCTACCTGCACGTCGGCCACGCGAAGAGCATCTGGCTGAACTTCGGGCTGGCGCGCGACTTCGGCGGCGTGTGCCACCTGCGCTTCGACGACACCAACCCCGAGAAGGAAGAGCAGGAGTACGTCGACGCGATCATCGAGCTGGTGAAGTGGCTGGGCTTCGACTGGCGCAGCGACGTGAACGGCGCGCCGGTCGACCACCTTTTCTACGCGAGCAACTACTTCGAGTTCATGTACCGCGCGGCCGAGGCGCTGATCGGCGCCGGCCACGCGTATGTCGACGAGCAGAGCGCCGACGCGATGAAGGCCACGCGCGGCGACTTCAACACGCCCGGCACCGACAGCCCGTTCCGCAGCCGCACGCCGGCCGAGAACCTGGCGCGCTTCCGCGAGATGCGCGACGGCAAGCTGGCCGATGGCGCCGCGGTGCTGCGCGCGAAGATCGACATGGCGTCGCCGAACATCAACCTGCGCGACCCGGCGCTCTACCGCATCAAGCGCGCGACACACCACAACACCGGCGACACCTGGTGCATCTACCCGATGTACACCTATGCGCACCCGATCGAGGACGCGCTCGAGCAGATCACGCACAGCATCTGCACGCTGGAGTTCGAGGACCAGCGCCCGTTCTACGACTGGCTGCTCGACACGCTGTGCGGCCTGGGCCTGCTCGCGCAGCCGCGTCCGCACCAGCATGAGTTCGCTCGGCTGAACCTGACCTACGTGATCACCAGCAAGCGCAAGCTGAAGCAGCTGGTCGACGAGAAGCACGTCGACGGCTGGGACGACCCGCGCATGCCGACGCTGGCCGGCCTGCGCCGCCGCGGCTACACGCCGGCGGCGATCCAGCTGTTCTGCGAACGCATCGGCGTGACGCGCGACTACAGCTGGATCGACTACGGCACGCTCGAGGGCGCGCTGCGCGACGACCTGGAAGGCAAGGCGGCGCGCGCGATGACGGTGATCGATCCGGTGAAGCTGAAGCTCGTCAACTGGGCCGAGGTGTTCGGCAGCGCCGCGCACATCGAGCCCTGCCACGCACCGGCGCACCCGCACGTGCCCGAGCTCGGCCAGCGCGAATTCGGCCTCGGCCCCGAGCTGTGGATCGAGCGCGACGACTACGCCGAGACGCCGCCGAAGGGCTTCTTCCGGCTGTTCCCCGGCAACAAGGTGCGGCTGAAGTACGGCGTCATCGTCGAGTGCGTCGGCAGCGAGACCGGTGCGAACGGCGAACCGGTCGTGCTGGCGAAGGTGATCCCCGACACGAAGAGCGGCACGCCCGGGGCCGACGCGGTGAAGGTCAAGGGCACGATCACGTGGGTCGGCGTGCACGACGGCGTTCCGGCCGAGTTGCGGATCTACGACCGGCTGTTCACCGAGGCGCAACCCGATGCGGGCGGCCGCGACTACCTGACGGTGCTGAACCCGGGCAGCAAGAAGGTCGTGCAGGGCTTCGTCGAGCCGTCACTCGCGAAGGCCCAGCCGGACGACAAGTTCCAGTTCGAGCGGCATGGGTACTTCGTGGCCGACCGCATCGATTCGAAGCCGGGCAAGCTGGTCTTCAACCGCATCACCAGCCTCAAGGACAGCTGGGGAAAATGAGCGTCACTCGACGACCTTGACCCGCTGCCCCACGGCCGGGTCCTTGCCGCCGCCGTAGACGCCGTTGATCAGCTTCAGCTGCGCCTCGGCCTGCGGCAGCGGTGACTGCTTCGCCAGTTCGGCGAAGCCACCGCGCGGGAACGGCACCGACTTCAGCGTCCACGGCTTCGCCACGCTGCGATCGGCCGCGGTCAGTGCGCGGAACGAGCCTTCAGCCTCCTTCAGCCCGGCCGCGTTGCGCTGCAGCGCGGCGGCATCCTTCGACGCCTGCAGCAACACGAAGCGGTTGTTCTGCGGACCGTCCACCACCGTCGCGACGACGGCGCGCGCCTGGCCCTGCTTCGTCGTCGCGGTGCCGGTGAAGCGGCTCGCCTTCAGGCCGTTCAGCTCGAGCTTGTCGAACTTGCCCTGCGTCGGCTTGAAGACGCTGCGAACGATCTCCTCATGCGTGCTG
>NZ_JBFUFP010000408.1:0-4497 GCF_056403375.1 Rhizobacter sp. P2_H2 | reverse complement strand
ATCTGGTATCGCGTGCGGGATTCGACGCGACCTGTCYGATATCGAAAAGAGAAAAGGCCCGGATCCTCATCAGATCCGGGCCTCTGCGAACAGAGCTTGGAAGGGGCGCCGCCTATGCGCCTCCTTCTCCCGGATGAACCCGATCCTCATGTCGATCAAGCTGTGTGCGACACGCCAGCCCGATCACGCCCGGCAGGGCGCGCTTGGCAACGGAAGTCAGCAGCTTGTTCACGAGGCAGGTCCTTGAAGAAGTTCGGTTCGATCGATCAATCGAGGAGGCGGACTGTAAAGAGTCTTTACTGACCCGTCAACAACTTTTTTTCCTGACGAGATCTCATCGCGCTCGACACCGATCGCGCGCAGGTATCGATCGAACGATTCGTCCACCGCGGACGCCCCGTCACCGATGATGTTGCGCCCCCAGGTGTAGCCGAAGACATCGTCGAAGCGTCGCCCCTGCAGCAGCTGCCGCAGGCGCGACACCGCAGCAGGCGCCATCGGGATCAGGTTCGGGTAGCTGTACATGAACGACACGTGCCGGCGGTCCTGCACCACCTGCAGCGCGTCACCGGGGAACAGCGCGCCGCCGGGCCGCGGCCCGTCCCGCCAGTGCAACGCGGTGCTGCCGGCGAAGTGCCCGCCGCAGCGCAGCAGCGTGACGCCGTCGGACAGGCGCAGCTCATCACCGCCCCAGAAGCGGATCTGCGGCGCCGGCCGCAGCACCCATTCGCGGTCCGCCTCGTGCAGCAGGATCGGCACGCCGCCCAGCGCGTCGCTCCAGTCGACCATCGCCGCGTAGAAGTGCGGGTGCGAGATCGCGATCAGGTCGACGCCGCCGCGCTCGCGCAGCGCCCGCACCGCCTCGTCCGTCACCAGGCTCAGGCTCTCCCACAGGATGTTGCCGGCGTCGGTGGGCAGGAACATCGCACGCTGGTCGATCGCGAAGCCCGGCGCCAGGCCGATGCCGAGCACGCCCTGGTCGTCCTCGATGCGCAGCTTGTGAGAAGCGGCCAGCTCGGCCCGTGTCGTCCAGCGCTGGCCCTTCCAGCCGACGTACTGGCGCTCGTCCTCGCACACGGGGCAGCGCTGCGGCGGCACGGCCGACAGCGCGAACTGGGTGCCGCAGGTGGCACAGATCGGGTGGTTCATCGTGGGCTCCAGGGTCTTGTCGATGGCCTCAGGATGCCGTTCAATGTGGTTCGTTTCCAGATCCACTTTCTGCCAGGATGAGCAAGCCACTTTTCGACCTGCGCCTCGAGCTGCCTGCGCGCGGCTCGGGCAACGTGCAGCAGGCACTGCACCACCAGCTGCGCGCCGCCATCGTCGACGGCCGCCTCGCAGCGGGCGCCCGCCTGCCCGCCACGCGCGAGCTCGCCGGGCTGGCCGGCGTGTCGCGCAGCACCGCGCTGGCCGCCTACGACCTGCTGCTCGCCGAAGGCTATGTCGAAGGCCGGCACGGCTCCGGCACCTACGTCTCGGCGCGCCACGGCGGCCCGGCGGGCGACGCCGCAGGCGCGTCGCTGGCCCACAAGCTGGCGGCGCCCTGGCGCGACAGCGCACCCGCACGCCCGTCGCCCCCGCTGCGCTTCGACTTCCGCATCGGCTACCCCGACCAGCGCCAGTTCCCGTTCGACGTCTGGCGGCGCCTCACTGCCCGTGCGCTGCGCGCCGCGTCGCGCGCCAGCGGCGCCGGCAGCGATCCGCAAGGCGACCCGCGCCTTCGCGAAGCCATCGCGCGGCACGTGTCGCACGCGCGGGCGGTGGCCTGCGATGCCGATGCGGTGGTCGTCACCGCCGGTGCGCAACAGGCCTTCGACCTGCTGGCCCGCTGCCTGGTGGCGCCCGGCCGCACGACGATCGCGCTGGAGAACCCGGGCTACCCGCCGCTCGGTGTCGCGTTCGCGCAGGCCGGCGCCCGCCTGCACGACGTGCCGGTGGACGAGCACGGCCTCTGCGTGGACCGCCTGCCGGACCGCATCGACCTGATCAGCGTGTCGCCGTCGCACCAGTCGCCGCTGGGCGTGACGCTGTCGGCGGCGCGCCGGGCCGCGTTGCTCGCGCATGCCCAGCAGGCCGACGCGCTGGTGATCGAGGACGACTACGACGGCGAATTCCGCCTCGGCGGCCGGCCGCTCGACGCGCTGCAGACGCTCGATCGCGGCCGGCGCGTCTTCTACGTCGGCACCTTCGCGAAGAGCATGTTCATGGCATTGCGCGTCGGCTTCGTCGTCGCGCCGCACTGGGCGGTGCCGGCGCTGGTGGCCACGCGGCTGGCGAGCAACTGGCATGTCCCGGCGATCAACCAGGCGGCGCTGGCCGACTTCATCGCCGAAGGCCACCTGGCGCGCCACGTGCGCCGGATGCGCGGCGTCTATGCCGGGCGGCAGCAGGCCTTGCTCGAGGCGCTGCGGCTGCATTTCGGCGAGCGGCTGCAGCCGCTGCCCTCGCTGGCCGGCCTGCACCTGTGTGCCGCCCTGCACGGCGCGACGCCGGCCGAGCGCTGGCTGCCGCCCGCGGCGCAGGCCGGCGTGCGGCTGGCCACGCTCTCGGCGAGCACGCGGCCGCCGCTGTCGCTCAACGGCCTGCTGTTCGGCTACGGGCTGATCGAGGCGGCGCAGATCGATCCGGCGATGCGCGCGCTGGCCGCGGCCGTGCGCGGCCTGTGAGGCGCGCTACGAGCAGCGCGGCAATTCGACGCGCTGCGCCGCATCGCCCCGCTTCGTCGCGATCACCGGCCGCTCGGCCGCCGTGTGCCACGGCTGCGCCGGCCACCACCGCGAGGCCGAGGCCTGCTGCTGCGGCTCGACACTCTGCCCCGGCTGCGGCGTCAGCACGCTGACGTGCTGGCACGCCGCCGCGGCCAGCACGCGCTCGACCGGCTCGGTCCAGCCGTGGTGGGCCAGCGCGAACAGACCCCAGTGCACCGGCATCATCAGCTGCCCCCGCACGCGCTGATGCGCCAGCACCGCCTGCTCCGGCCCGAGATGCCAGTCGGGCCAGTCGGCGTCGTACTGGCCCGACTCGATCAGCGTCAGGTCGAACGGGCCGAGGCGCGCGCCGATGTCGTTCATCTCGTCGAACAGGCCGGTGTCGCCGGAGTACCAGACGCGGTGCTGCGGCCCAACCAGCGCGAAGCCGCTCCACAGCGTGTGGTCGGCCTGCGGGTTGATGCGGCCCGAGGCATGGCGCGCCGGTGTCGCCGTGACCTGCAGCGTGCCGACCGCGGTCGACTGCCACCAGTCCAGCTCGACGATGCGATCGTTCGGCACGCCCCAGCCGCGCAGGTGCCCGCCGATCCCGAGCGGCACGATGAAGCGTGCGCCACGCGCCTGCAGCGCCATCACGGTCGCGCGGTCGAGGTGGTCGTAGTGATCGTGCGAGACGAGCACCGCATCGATCGCCGGCAGCTTGTCGAGCAGGATCGGCGGCGCGAACCAGCGCTTCGGGCCGGCCCAGGTCACCGGCGAGGGCCGCTCGCTCCAGATCGGGTCGAGCAGCACGCGCTGCCCATCGACTTCGAGCAGCGTCGACGAGTGACCGAACCAGGTCACGCGCAGRCCGCTGGCCGGCGCGACGGCGAACGCCTCGCCCTGGCTGCGCAGCACCGGCACCGGGCCGGCGGGCGACTGGCCGGGTTCCGAATCGAACGCCCGCCACAGCGCGCGCTTCATGTCGCTCCACATCGGCTGCGGGTTGTTGAACTGGCCGTCGTGCCATTGCGGCGAGGCCTGGACCTGCGCCTGCTCCTGCGGGCTGCGGCTCCACTGGCCGAAGCTGGAACAGGCGCTGGACAACACCAGCGCCGCCAGCGCGGCGGCACACGCGCCACCCCAGGCAACCCGGCGCCAGATCGGCTTGCGGCGTTCAGCGCCCATCGACACGCCCCTGGCTCAGTGCATGGATCGCCGGCGCCTCGGCCACCTGGCGGACATCCCCGCCCTGGGCCGCAGCCAGCATCGCGCGGCCGATGCTCTCGGTGGTCAGCAGCCGGTCCGGGAACAACCGGCGCAGGCCGCTCAGCAGCGGGCCGAGCACCACGTAGAACGCGTGGATCCAGCCGGTCTTCGAGCGCGCGCCATGCAGCGGCTGGATCGCCCCGGGCCGGAACCCCCATACCGCGCGGAACGGCAGGCGCATCAGTTCGTTCTCGGTGCGGCCCTTCACGCGGGCCCACATCGATGCCCCCCCGCTCGCTGCTGTCGGTGCCGGCACCGGAGACGTAGACGAAGCACAGTTGCGGGCTGGTGCGCGCCAGCGTGCCGGCGATGGCGAGCGTGAGGTCCAGCGTCACGCGGCGGTAGTCGGCCTCGCTCATGCCGAGCGACGAGACGCCGAGGCAGAAGAAGCAGGCGTCGATGCCGCGCAGGCTGTCTTCGATCGGCGCCAGGTCGTGCAGGTCGGCGTGCGCGAGGTTCGTCAGCTTCGCGTGCGCGACGGCGGGCGGCATGCGCCCGAGCGTGATCACCTGCGACACGCCGGCGTCGAGCAGGCATTCAC
>NZ_JBFUFP010000407.1:0-4519 GCF_056403375.1 Rhizobacter sp. P2_H2 | reverse complement strand
TTCTTGTATACATGCAACGGACGTGCCAGCCGGAAGGCGCCCAGGGTAGCGGGGAAAGAGGGGGAATCAGGGCCGCGCGGGGATCCCAAACGGGGGCGTGGCATGGGTGCCGGAGCGCCAAGCGCGGGCGGYCTGGCACCAAAAACGACCGGCGTGCGGTGGGTGGCCCGGTAGACATCCACGAGGTCGCAGCAAGCCCGCACCAGCGCAGCGAAGTGCCCATCAAGCAACTCCCGCGGAGCCGGCTTTGCCGGGCCGCCGGGAGGCGCCCCCTCGGGGGGCAGGAGCGAAGCGACGTGGGGGCTCCGTCTAATTGGAACCTTTGATCAACCGCCCGCTCGCCGACTGGATCGGCCGCGCATTCATCGGGTACAGCCGCGAGAAGATGCCGATCTGCTCCGACGAGATTCCGACCGGCTGCTTCATCACCATCCACAGCACGCCTTCGCTGCACGGCGGCGTCGTCAGCGAGCCCATGTAGGTGTAGTAGCCGCGCTCGGACGGCAGCAGCGCGTTCAGGTCGAGCGTCGCGCGGGCGGCGACCTCGTCGCCCTTCTCCAGCGGCAGGTTGTTCCACACCGTCTGCACGATCGGCTGCACGCTGCCACGGTCCAGCAGCACCGCGACCACCGCGAGCTTGCCTTCGAGATCCTTGTRCACCAGGTGCGCGACCATGTCGAACTGCCGGCCGTTGATGCGCTCCTCCGACGGGCGGTGGAAGTGGAACTGCACGAGCTCGAAGCGCCGGCCCATCACCTCGATCGAGTTGCCCGGCGCCACGTTGACCTGCACCGTGTGGCCGTTGTCCAGCACCTTGAAGCTGCTGGGCTTGTAGTCGAACTGCACCGGATCGAGCTGCACCGAGATGCCGTCGCGGATGTCGATCGGGCTCTGCCGCTTGCCGCTCGAGCAGGCGCTGAACTCGGGCTTCAGCTTGCTCCAGTTCTCCGGCGCGCCTTCGCCGCTGTAATCCCAGTGCGGCGACGCACCATGCGCGGCGACGACCGAGCGCGACGGGCGCGCGGCGATCGCACGTGGTTCGGCCACCCCCTGCGTGGCATCCAGCGCAGCCGCACCGCCACCACCACCGGAGGATGACACCGCCGAGCGCACCGGCGTGGTCGACGCCGCACCCGGCCGGTTGGCCACGCGCACGATGTCGGGGTTGGCCTCGGCCGGCTGCGCGCCGAGCTTCTCGGCCAGGCGCTGGCGCAGGCGATCCATCGGGTCCTCGAAGCCGCGGGCCTTGGCCGCCTTGGCGGCGGCCGGCTTGTCGGAGTCGGCATCCTTCATCGGCTTGACCGGCGAGTTGCGCGGGTCCGGCGCATGGACGTCGGAGGCCTGCGCCGCCACGGCGGCCAGGCTCAGGCCGAGCAACGCCGCGGCAAGGCGGCCAGACAGGATGGTGGACATGGAAACGCTCCCGGCACGCCCTCGGAACTCGGGGCGTCTCTCGCGATATCGACCGTCAGGCGGCCGGCTTGAGCTTGATCACGACGCGCGGCTTGACCCAGATCCAGGCGAAGACGCCGATGCTCATCATCAGCAGCGACGCGATCGCGAGCCAGAGCGTGGAATGCATCACCAGCGGCGCGATCACGCCGGCCACCAGCCCGTTGGCCAGGCTGCCGATGCAGGCCTGGAACGACGAGGCCATGCCGCGCCGCTCGGGCACCAGGTCGAGCGTCATCAGCGTGACCACCGGCACCATCAGTGCCCAGCCGAACGCGAAGATGCCGATCGGCAGCAGCGCCCACCAGGCCTGCGGCACGAACAGCAGGTTCAGCGCGAGGTTGACGACCGACACCACCAGCATGATCACGAAGCCGTGGCGGATCTGGTGGTGCGGCTTGATCTTGCCGGCCAGCCGCCCCGAGAACCAGGCGCCGCCCATGATCCCGCTGATGGTGATCAGGAAGAACCAGAAGAACTGGCCGGGCTGCAGGTGCAGGTGGTCGCCGAGGAAGACCGGCGCCGACAGCACGTACAGGAACATGCCGTTGAACGGAATGCCGCTCGCGAGCGCGAGCATCAGGAAACGTGGGTTCGAGCCCAGCTGCCAGTAGCCGCGCATCAGGTGGCGCACGTTGAACGGCTGCTTCTGCGAGGCATGCAGCGTCTCGGGCAGCAGCCGCCAGTTGCCGATCCACAGCGCGGTGCCGACGGCGGTGAGGAACCAGAAGATCGCATGCCAGCCGACATGCACGAACAGGAAGCCGCCCACCATCGGCGCGATGGCCGGCGCGATGCCGAAGTAGATGGTGACCTGCGACATCACGCGCTGCGCATCGGCCGGCGGGAACATGTCGCGGATCACCGCGCGCGAGACGACGATGCCGGCCCCGGCCGACATGCCCTGCAGCGCGCGGAAGAACACCAGCGCGCCGATGTGCTGCGACAGCGCGCAGCCGGCCGACGCGAGCGTGAACACCGCGATGCCCCACAGCACGACCGGACGGCGCCCGAGGCTGTCGGACAACGCGCCGTGGAACAGGTTCATCACCGCGAAGCCGAACAGGTAGGCCGACAGCGTCTGCTGCATCTCGACCGGTGTCGCGCCAATCGATTGCGCGATGCCGGTGAAGGCCGGCAGGTAGGTGTCGATCGAGAAGGGCCCCAGCATGCCGAGGCAGGCGAGCAGCGCGGCCAGCGCCCAGCGCGGTGCGCGCCAGAGTTGTTGTGCGTCGGGGTTCATGCGGAGCGCCGAGTGTAGCGGGCCGACTGGGGCGCCATGCGCGTTTGCGAGGTCGACCCGCGCTCCCGCTTGCCTCACACTCGCGCCATGAGCTCCTCGACAGACCGTGTTCCGCTGGTCCAGGTGCGCGACCTGTTGCACGTGGGCGAGCCGCTGCCGTTCCGGATCCTCGACACGCACGAGCGGCTGCTGCTGAACGCCGGACAGGTGCTGCTCGACGAGCGCCAGCTCGACGGCCTGCACGAGCGCGGCGCCTGGGCCGAACGGCCGCTGGTCGAGGCCGCCCGGCAGGCGCAGGCGGCCGCTGCGAAGAAGTCCCAGGCCGCGGCTGCCTTGTCGGTGTTCGACCGCTGGGAGCGCCTGATGCATCACTTCGACCAGGTGGCGCGCGCACTCCAGCGCCGCGAGGCGCAGGGCGCGGCGCTGACGGCCTTCTTCACCGTGCTGCAGGCGCTGGTCGACCGCGATCCGGACGTGGCGCTGTTCGAATGCATGCGCCAGGAAGAGCGCCGCTTTGCGCTCTACCCCTTCCGCCACGCCGTGCGGGTGGCTGCGCTGGCACTGCTGACGGGCCGCCAGCTCGGGTGGACGCCGCAGCGCTGCACCTCGCTCGGATGTGCCGCGCTGACGATGAACCTGTCGATGCTCGACCTGCAGGCCACGATGGCCGCCCAGGACACGCCGCCGACCCGCAAGCAGCTGGAGCAGATCCGGGCGCATCCCGAAGCCTCGGTCGCGATGCTGCAGGGCGTCGGTGTCGAGGACGAGACCTGGCTGGCGACCGTGCTGGGCCACCATGAACAACTGGGCGGCGCTGGCTACCCGAAGGGCCACGAACCGACCCCGGAAGCCCGCGTGCTGCGCGCGGCCGACGTCTACATGGCCAAGATCAGCGCGCGCGAGAAGCGCCCGGCGATGACGCCGCAGATGGCCACGCGCCAGCTCTTCCAGCAAAGCGCCGGCGATGAACTGGCGATGGCCATGATCCGGACGGTCGGCGTGCACCCGCCCGGCAGCCTGGTGCGGCTGCACTCCGGCGAGGTGGGCGTCGTCATCCGCCGGGCCACCAGCGGGCCGCACCCGCTCGTCGCGACGCTCAGCGACAAGAACGGCAAGCCGGTCGGCGAGACCCACCGCCGCGATTCGTCGCAGGCCGGTTTCGCGATCGAGGGCGCCGCCGAGAACGCCGCCRCGTTCCCGCGCATCCCGCCGGAACGGGTCTATGGCCTGATGGCCGGTTGAAAGTGTGAAGCGGACCGATAGGCCGGATTCTGTGCGCCCGCCGGCTCTTGCGAACCGGCGGACGTGACCGCCATTCCTCTGGGCCGGGCATCGCTGCCCGGCTCGGTGCTACCTACCCGCACACTCCTCGGGCCGAATCAACGTGTGCCTATTTGGTATTGCTGCGCGTAGAGATTGCCCGTTTCACCCGCCGCGCCGGCCTTGCGACCGATGCGGCGACTCGTCTCTGTTGCTCTGATCCTCACCTCGCGGTGGACAGCCGTTGGCTGCTACGCTGCCCTGTGCAGTCCGGACCTTCCTCCAGTGCRCCCTTTCGAGCCTTGCACCAGCGGCGGTCTGGCCCGCTTCACCGGCGCATTATCCCCTGCTCTTCGCAAGGCGCTTGTCGCGCAGCACCACCTGGCTGCCGCGGCGGTCGAGTTCGAACAGCTGCGTCGCCTCGATCAGGTCGATCAGCTTGCGGTAGCCGTAGTTGCGCGGGTCGAACGAGGCCTGGTTGCCGATCTGCTGGCCGACCGCACCGAGCGCCGACCAGCCGTCCTCGCCGGCCGCCGATTCGGCCGCATTGCGCAGCAGCGAGAC
>NZ_JBFUFP010000406.1:0-4524 GCF_056403375.1 Rhizobacter sp. P2_H2 | reverse complement strand
AGGTAGCCCTCGGCGGCGAGGCGCAGCAGGTCGATCTGCACCTCGCGCGAGCGGGCGTTGGTGGGGGCGCGCTCGGCCCGCGTCGGGCGTGCGACGGTGCGCGGCGCGAGTTCGATGTCGTCGGCGACGGTACGGGCGATCGGCGCCGGGGGCGCCAGCGTGGCGGCACCGCCCGGCGCGCCGGTGACCGGGCCGAAGCCCGGCTCGGTGGCGGTCGGCGCCCAGCTCGGCACGTCGATGCCGGCGCGTCGCAGTTCCTCGAGGCGGCGGGTGGCTTGTTCGATGATGCTCATGATGAGGCGGTCGTCCGGTTCAGTGGGGCTGGATGCCGCCCGCGAGCAAGGCGATCCAGGTCACGTTCAAGGCCATGAACACCACCATCGCGCCGCTCAGGCGGATGAGGTCGAAGCGCTGCGCGCGCTCGGCCGCCATCGAGAGGTGGCGCGACACCGTCCCCAGCACCGGGCGCTTCGCGAAGGCCTGCAGCGCCTCCTGCGTGTCGAAGGTCGGGTAGAGCTTGCCCATGCCGAACGCGGCACCGCCGCCGGCGGCCAGCGCGAGGATCATCGCGACGACGGCCAGTGCGGTGCGGTCCGGGAACGCGGCCTTGGCCGGCACGCGCGGCGGCTCGACCAGGCGGTACTCGGCCATGCTCTTCGACTGGTCGATCTTCAGCCCGAGCGAGGCGGCCTCGCGGCGCGAGACCAGCATGTCGTACTGCTTGCGCATGATGTCGTAGTCGCGATTCAGCTGCGCGAGCTCGGCCTCGGCCTGCGGCACGCGGCTCGCGGTGGCCTTGACCTGGTCCAGGCGCTCCTGCTGGCCGCCGAGCTGGCTGCGCAGCGACGCGACATTGGCCTCGGCCTCGGCCAGCGCGATGCGCAGGCGCTGGTACACCGGGTTCGACGACGCGACGCGGCCGCCGGCCTTGGCCGCCGCCTTCGCGCGCTCGGCCTCCTGCTGGCGCTTCTGGGTTTCCAGCTGGCCGATCATGCGGCGCGCCGCGATCACGTCGGGGTGCGCGTCGGTGTAGCGGCGCAGCAGGTCGTCGAGCGAGCGGCGCTGCGCATCCAGGCGCGAATCGATCTCGGTCTGCATCGCCATCGGCACCGCCGGCGCCGGGGCGTCGACCGCCACGTTCGGCTCTTCGCTCGACAGCTCGCGCTTCAGCGCGTCGCGCGACTGCTCGGCGGCGGCCAGCGTCATGCGCAGCTTGCCGACCTCGTCGGTCAGCACCGACATGCGGGCGAAGTAGTCCTGCCCCGACACGCCGGAGACGCCGAAGTTGCGCAGCTTGAATTCCTTCACGCGGTTCTCGGCCTCGACCAGCTTGACCTCGTAGGCCTTGATCTGCTCGTCGATGAAGCGGCTCGCGTCCTGCGAGTCGCGCTGCTTGCTGTCGTTGCCGGAATCGATGAACAGGTTCACCAGCCCGTCGACGACGGCCTTCGCGCGGTTCGGGTCGCCGTCGCGGTAGCTGATCAGGTACAGGTTGCCGCCGCTGTGCTCGACCTTGATGCGGGCGGTCAGGCGGTCGATCGCCTGCTCGCGCTTCAGGTCGGTCAGCGTGCCCAGGCCGACGCCCGGGTCGCCCATCAGGCGTTCGATGTTCGGGCGCGACAGCAGCGTCTTCGCGAGCATGCGCACCTGCTGGTCGAGGTCGGGCTGGAACGCGAGGCCGGCCATCAGCGGCTTCAGCACCGATTGGGTGTCGACGAACAGCTTGGCGGTGGCTTCGTAGCGGTTGGGGATCACCCACACCATCAGCGCGAGCACCACGGCGGTGGCCCAGGCGACGGCCATCGCCAGCCAGCGGCGCTGCCAGATCGTGCGCAGCACGATCGAGATCTGACGGGTCAACTCATTCATCTTGGAGCTTCTGGATGGGTCGACACGCGGAGGTCGACCGTCTCAACAGGGGGTGGTGGCGCCGGGCATCGGGGTGGCCACCGGGTTCAGGACCAGGGCGATCAGAACCAGCTTTGCGGGACGATGATCACGTCGCCCGGCTTCACGTCGACGTTGGCCGAGATGTCGCCGCGCTTGATCAGGTCCTTCAGCCGCACGCTGTACTGCTTGCCCTGCTCGGTGCCGCGCACCAGCACGGCGGCATTGCCGTCGGCGAACTCGGTCAGGCCGCCGGCCTGGATCATCACGTCCAGCAGCGTCATGTTCTGGCGGTACGGCACCGACTGCGGGCGGGTCGCCTCGCCGATGATGCGGATCTGCTCCGAGAACGAACCCTGGAAGTTGTTGACGACGACGGTGACGACCGGGTCGCGGATGTACTTGCCGAGCTTGGCCTCGATGTCGCGCGCCAGGTCGGCCGGGCTGCGGCCGGCGGCGAGCACATCCTCGACCAGCGGGGTCGAGATGCGGCCGTCCGGGCGCACGGTGACGGTGGACGACAGGTCGGCATTGCGCCACACGACGATGTTGATGCTGTCGAGCGCGCCGATCAGGTAGCGGTGGTCCGGCGTCTCGGCCACCTTCGGCGCCGGCGGCAGGCCGCTCAGGCTGCCGCAGCCCGACAGCACCAGCGCCGTCGCGGCCGCACCGAACCATCCCAACAGTGTCTTGACGTTCATTCTCGAGTTCCCTTTTGTCTCTGCGTCTGTGCGTTGATGCGGCGCGAAATCAGTGGGCGCCTTCGCGGAACAACACGACGCTGACGGTTTCGATCAGCACCAGCAGGTCCAGCATCAGCGAGTTGTTCTTCACGTAGTACAGGTCGAACTGGTGCTTGCGGCGTGCGTCGTCGACCGAGGCGCCGTAGCTGTAGCGCACCTGGGCCCAGCCGGTCACGCCCGGCTTGATGCTGTGGCGCACGTCGTAGAACGGGATCTGTTCCTTCAGCTGCTTGACGAAGCTCGGGCGCTCCGGGCGCGGGCCGACCATGCTCATCTCGCCGCGCAGCACCGACAGCAGCTGCGGCAGCTCGTCGATGCGGGTCTTGCGCATGAAGGCGCCGACGCGGGTCACGCGCGAATCGTTCTTGGTGGCCCACACGGCGACGCCGTCCTTCTCGGCATCGGTGCGCATGCTGCGGAACTTCATGCACATGAAGATCTTGCCGCCGAGGCCGACACGTTCCTGCTTGTAGATGATCGGGCCGCGCCCTTCGAGGCGGATCGCCAGCACCGCCAGCAGCATCACCGGCGAGGCGAGCAGCAGCAGGAACGACGAGCTCGCGATGTCGAACGCGCGCTTCAGGATCATGCGCAGGCGGCCTTGCACGAAGCCCTGGCCGTAGACCAGCCAGCTGGCCTTCAGGCTGTCGATCGGCACTTCGGACTTGGCGCGCTCGTAGAAGCCGGCCAGGTCGACGATCGGCACGCCGCGGATGCGGCAGGCGAGCAGCTGGTCCATCGGGACGCTGCCGCCGCGCTGTTCGCGCACCGCGACGATCACTTCATCGATGTGGTGGTCGCGCACGATGTCCTCGATCGACAGCTCGCGCGAGAACACCTTGTGGCCGCGCAGGCTCGCGACCTGCAGCCCCGGGGCCGCATCGGCTTCGGTCGGGAAGAAGCCGGCGACGTTGCGGCGCAGGCGCTTCATCGTCATCAGGTCGCTGGCGACGCTCTGCGCCTCGGCGCCGTTGCCGACGATCAGCACCTTCGGGATGGTGGCCATGCGGCTCATCAGGTACATCGCGCCGCGCACCAGCACCAGGCCGACCAACAGGTACAGCACGGCCGAGGTCATGATCTGCACCGCATAGCCGCCGTTGGCGATGCTGTCGAGCACCAGGTAGGTCACGTAGGCGCCGACGACCAGCGCGGCCAGTGTGCGGCGCAGCATCGCGGCGAAGCCGATCGGGGTCGGGCGGTACAGGCCGGCGAAGGCGTACAGCAGCGACATCACCATCGCGAAGCCGCTGGCGAACAGGAACAGGTGGGGCACCGTCAGCCCGGCGGGTGCTTCCGGCGTGCCCGGCAGGATGTGGACCGACGAGGCGGCCAGCACGATGGCGAAGAAGCACAGCAGACCGTCGGCGATCATCCCGAACAGGGTGGCCACCGAGACATGTAACTGAAACACCTTCAACATGACGCTCATCCTTCAGAACTTCATCCCGGAGCTGCCGCCGATCACTTCGGCGTGCTGCACGGGATGCAAGCAGATGGCGCGGATTGTCAGTACAGGTGGACCGGTGCCCAATCCTCTAAACGGGGGCTCCCCCCCGTGAACAGGGGGGCGCCGGCAGGCGTCAGGTCAACACTTGATGCCCACATGCAACGCCACGATGCCGGCGCTGAGGTTGTGCACGTCGACGTGGCCGAAACCGGCGGTCTTCATCATCGCCTTCAGCGTCTGCTGGTCGGGGTGCATGCGGATCGATTCGGCGAGGTAGCGGTAACTGTCTGCGTCACCGGCCACCAGCTGGCCGATGCGCGGCAGCGCCTTGAACGAATACCAGTCGTAGAACTTCTCCAGCGGCTTGGCCACCTTCGAGAACTCCAGCACCAGCAGCCGGCCGCCGGGGCGCAGCACGCGGCACATCTCGGCCAGCGCACGGTC
>NZ_JBFUFP010000405.1:0-4529 GCF_056403375.1 Rhizobacter sp. P2_H2 | reverse complement strand
GGCGCCGTCGGCGCGCAACTGGCGCGCGCGCTCGACGATGCCGTCCACCGACAGGTTCGGTGCGTCGACGATCTCGGCAAAGATCGCGACCTCGTACTCGCTCAGGTCCATCGGCCTGGCTGCGCGGTTGAAGAAGCGCGGCAGGTCTTTCAGCTCCTCGGGGCCGCGCTGCACCGGGATGCCGTAGTGCTGCGTCAGCGCGTCGAGGTCGCCGCGGCAGCGGCCCGGCACCAGGATGCGGTCGGCCCGAACCGGGCCGGGCACGCGGCGCGCGATCATCTCGGCCGTCATCAGCGCGGCCACCTGCAGGCCCAGGTCGCGCACCTCCCAGGTGAAGGGCGCCGACTCGATGCCGCCCAGCACCCGCTCCAGGCTGGGCCGGGCCAGGTGGCCGGTCAGGAAGACGATGTGTTCTACGGGCTGGTCCATGCGAGGGCGAGCTCCTTCAGGCGCGCATCGAGCGCGGCCTCCAGTTCGGCGGGGGAGCACACCACATGGCAGAAGTCGATGTCGCGAAGGCGGTCCACGTTGTCCAGTTCGATGCGCCGCGGGCGCAGCGTCACCCAGTCGTGCGGCGACTTCGTCACCACCACCGGTTCGGTGTCGCATGCAAACACGATGCCCGGGATGCCGAGCTTGCCGGCCTGCGCGAACATGTTGGTGGGCAGCGTGTCGCTGAAGCCGAAGGCGCACTTGGCCACCGTGTTGCTGGTGGCCGGTGCCAGCACCACCGTGTGGTACACGTCGTCGTACAGCATGCCGACCGGCACGCCGCTCGCGGTCTTGTCGCGGAAGACCCGGAAACGCGGCTTCAGCTCCTCGAACGGCATCTTGTAGATCGCCAGCACCTCCTCGCCTGCGGCCGACAGGAACAGGTCGCAGGCCGGCAGCCGCGCGGCCAGCGCCATCGATTCGTCGAGGAAGTGGCCCGAGCCGGTGATGCACCACGCAAAGCGCGAACGCGGCGCCGCGTCGACCGGCGGGGCGTCGTCGTCGCCGAGCGGGGTCAGCGCATCACTCGGGGTGCGAGATTTCAATGTGGAGCTTGTGGAGCTTGCGGTAGAGGGTGTTGCGGCTGACATCGAGCGCCTTGGCGACATTGCTGACGTTCCAGCGGTGCTGCTCCAGCATCTGCAGCAGCACCTGCCGTTCGTTGACCTGGATCGGGTTCAGCTTCAGCGGCGGCGTGGCGCTGTCGGCCACGGCGGGCAGGGCCGGCAGCAGGGGCACGGCCGAGACCACCGGCGGCAGGCTCGCCGCAGCGCGCGGCGTGGCGGCGGCGCTGTCGTCGTGCAGGCCTGGCAGGTGCTCGCACTGGATGGTCTCGCCATCGGCCAGCGCGGCCGCGGTGCGCAGCACATGGCGCAGCTGGCGGATGTTGCCGGGCCACGCATGTTCCATCAGCAAGCGCTCGGCCGCGCTGCTGAGCGCGGCGCCGCGGCCGCCTTCGGCCTTCAGCACGCCATGGATCAGCTCGCGCTTGTCGCTGCGCTCGCGCAGCGCCGGCAGCAGCAGCTCGATGCCCGACAGGCGGTAGTACAGGTCTTCGCGGAAGCGCCCCTCGCGCACCAGCTCGGGCAGCCGCTGGTGGCTGGCGCTGATGAGCTGGAAGTCGACCGCGTAGGTCTCTTCGGTGCCGAGCGGCGTGACCTGCCGTTCGTCGAGCACGCGCAGCAGCCGCGCCTGCAGGTCCAGCGGCATGTCGGCGATCTCGTCGAGGAACAGCGTGCCGCCGTCGGCCTGCAGGATCTTGCCGCGCCGGCCGGTGCGCTGCGCGCCGGTGAAGGCGCCGGCGCGGTAGCCGAACAGTTCGGATTCGATCAGCGTCTCCGGCAGGCTCGCGCAGTTGATCGCGACGAAGGCGCCGCCGGCATGCGGGCTCGCCTCGTGCACCGCGCGGGCGAACACCTCCTTGCCGGAACCGGTCTCGCCGCACAGCAGCACCGGCGTCTGGCGCGCGATGACGCGGCGCGCGGTCTCGAGGTGGGCCGCCAGGCGCGTGTCGTTGAAGGTCGGCGATTGCGCCGACGCGCGTGCCGCCGTCGCCGCGCGCGGCGCGAGCCGGGCCACTGCCGTCGAGGGCGTGGAGGAGGCGGTGGAGGAGGGGCCCGCAGCCCCCGACAGCGCGTGCACCGTGGCGCCCGATTCGGTGGCCGGCCGCCGTGCGACGGCGAAGAAGCGCAGCGCCGCGTTGGCGCGGAAGGTCACGATCGGGTGGAACGACGACTGGGTGCTGCGTTGCAGCATGTCCTCGAGCGATGTCTGGAACAGGTCCTCGATGTGGCGCGAGCGGATCTCGTCGACCGTCTGCAGCCCGAGCTGGAACAGCGCGCTGCGGTTGGCCGCGAGGATGCGGCCGTCGTCGCCGACGGCGAGCCGGCCTTCATGCAGCGTGTAGACGAACTCGGGCCGGCTGTGGAAGTGCAGCGGGTGCGCGTTGCGGAAGCGCCGGTCGATCAGGCGGTTCTCGATCATGCGCGCCGTCATGCCCAGCAGCACCAGCAGGTGCTGCTGCATCATGCTGGAGCGGCTGGTGACGTCGAGCACCGCGGCGATGTGGCCCGACGGGTCGTACACCGGCACCGCCGAGCAGGTGAGCTGCGTGAAGTGCGTGAAGAAGTGGTCTTCGCGGCGCACCGAGATCGGTGCCGCGGCGGCCAGGCAGGTGCCCATGCCGTTGGTGCCGGCCTCGGTCTCGCTCCACATGCCGCCGGGGCGCAGGCCGAGCGGCCCCATTTCGGCGGCGAACTCGGTGGAGGCGACCATGTGCACGATCACGCCGTCGATGTCGGTCAGCACCACCGCCGAGTCGGCATCGCCGAGCTGCTGGTACAGCGTAGTCATCTCGTAGCGGGCGCTGTCGATCACGTCGGCCTGGCGCTCGCGCCGCTCCTCGAGCGCGGCATGGCTGATGACGGCCGGTTCGCGGGCCTTGTCGGGGTGCAGCCGGTACTCGTTCAGGCAGCGGCTCCACGACTGCGTGACGACGTCGTTGGCCGAATCCTGGGCGCCGCCGCGCACGATGTCCATCACATGCTCGGCATGCCGATCCTCGCCCGTGCGCAACACCAATGCCATGTGCTTCCCCCAGAGACCGCAGGACCCTCATTCTGGTGCGATGCCGCGCGCTGCATACCGGGTGAAACGATGAGTCCCTACCGTGGTCTGCTTTTTGCGACTCGCCGAGGAAACAACCCTGGAGACACGATGACCAGCCCCAACCGCCACGCGAACCCGGCGCTCGATGCCGATCCGACACCGCCGCTCGACCTGATCTTCATCGAAGGCCTTGTCGGCGAAACGGTCATCGGCATCCACGAGACCGAGCTGCACCGGCCGCAGCCGCTGGTGATCGACGTGCATGCCGGCCTGCCCAGGGCGCGCGCCTGCGACACCGACCGCATCGTCGACACCATCGACTACAGCGTGGTGCGCGAACGCCTGCTGCGCCTGCTGGCCGAGCACCAGTTGAAGCTGCTGGAGGCGCTGGCCGAGACGGTGGCCGACATCCTGCTCGGCGAGTTCGGTGCGAGCTGGGTGCGCGTGAAGATCGTCAAGCCGCGCAAGTTCGCGGATGTGGCGGCGGTGGGCGTGCAGATCGAGCGCACCGCGAGCCCGCTGTCGGCGGCCGGCCGTTCGGCGACCGTCGTGCAGCTGCTCGGCTCGGGGCTGGTGCCTGGCACTCCGCCCCGTTGAACGTCAGCCCGCCGCGAACGGATGCGGCGTCGACCCCTTCTTCGCGACCACCTCGGCCGCGGTCGGCTGGCCGGCCACCGCGCGCTTGATCGACTCCTTGACGGCGCGGTAGTTGAAGTCCTGGATCTTCTTGTCGTCGTCGGCCAGCCAGTGGATGAACACGCCGACGCAGATGAACAGGTTGTCCGCCTCACCCGGCGGGATCGTGCCGTCCTCGACGCAGTCGGCCACGGCCATCGCCACGCCGCGCTGCGCCGGGCCGAACATCTGAACGGCCTGCTTGGCGCCCTTGATGGTGACCTTGTTGAACATCACGGTGGCAGGCTTGGTCAACAGGTTCGGGGCCACCACGGCGAGCAGCGAGGTGAAGCCGTCCTTGTTGTTGGTCAGCGCGTTGGCGAAGGCGGATTCGGCGGGGCTGCCGCGCGGTCCGATGAGCAGGTCGATGTGGGCAACTTCATTGCCCTCTCCGACGAGCGACTCCCCGACCATCATGCGATCGATCTTGGCCATGGTTGTGTCATCTCCTGTATGGGTTTGTGGGGACGTTCCCGACACTGGCAAGGCGCCAGTGCTTCAGGTCTGTTATCACGTTCCGTGCCATCGATCGTCGACCAGGCCGGCGATCATCAGCGTGGCCACCGTCAGGTCGGCGGTGGTACCGGGGTTGATGCCGTGTTCCTTCAGCCATTCGTCCCAGGCCGCGAAGGCGGGCGCCGCATCCATGCCGCCCGCGCCGCGCCAGGCCTGCGCCGAGGCCATGACAGTCTGTGCCACCGCCTCGCCGTGTTTGCGGACAATGTGTGAATCGGCAAAGCTGCCCAGCAGTGCAA
>NZ_JBFUFP010000404.1:0-4538 GCF_056403375.1 Rhizobacter sp. P2_H2 | reverse complement strand
CCTGCGGGGCCGCGCTGCGCGCCCGGCGCAGCGCGTCGTCGCCGTCGGCCTGCTGCTGGCGCGCATCGGCATCGAGGGTCAGCTCGCACCAGTAGTGCGCGATGCGCGACGCGAACGAGCCGGTGCCGCTGCGCTCGAGCTTCTGCGCCACCTCGACCGCCGAGCGCCAGTTGCGCGAGCGCTCGTGCAGCGTCAACAGCGCGAGGCGCGCCTCGGTGTCGAAGGCGGTGCCTTCGAGCGCCTTGTAGGCCTCTTCGGCGCGGTCGAACAGGCCGGCCTTCATGAAGTCCTGCGCCAGCGCGTGCTGCGCGCGTTCGCGGTCGGCGCGCGGCAGGTCAGCCCGGTTCAGCAGGTGCTGGTGCACGCGCACCGCGCGCTCGTACTCGCCGCGGCGGCGGAACAGGTTGCCGAGCGCGAAGTGCAGGTCGGAGGTGTCCGGATCCTGCTGCACGGCTTCGATGAAGGCGTCGATCGCCTTGTCCTGCTGCTCGTTCAGYAGCAGGCTCAGGCCCTTGAAGTAGGCCTTCGGCGAGTCGCGCTGCTCGCGCTTCCATTGCCGCAGGTCGAGGCGCGAGCCCAGCCAGCCGAGGGCGAACGCGACCGGCAGGCCGAGCAGGAACCACTGGTAGTCAAAGTCCATCGCGCGGAGGGTGGGAATCGGTTCGGGTGGGGAGCTCGGAAGACGGCGTCAGCGCGCTGTCGGCGAGCTCGGGATGGTCGCCGCGGCGGCGCAGGCGGCGCTGTGCGAGGCGGTGGTTGCGCCACCAGCTCGGCACCATCGCGAGCACGCCGAAGGCGCAGCCGAACGCGAAGGCGGTCAGCACGACGAACACCATCGGGGCATGCCATTCCTGGCCGAAGAACCAGCGCACGGTGGCGTCGTGCTGGTTGTTCAGCGCGAACGCGAAGAGGCTGAAGAAGATGAAGGCTCGGAAGAGCCAGACGGCGATGCGCATCATGGCGGCCGATTCTAGGTCGGCGGCGCGCAGCGCACGCGGAGCGGGCTCAGGTGCCCGTCAGCGGCGTGATCGGCATCGGCTGGTCGTCCTCGAGCGGAACCTGCTCGTCGACGGCTTCGCGCAAGGCCTTGCCGGGTTTGAAATGCGGAACCAGCTTCTCGGGAATCACCACCTGCTCGCCGGAGCGGGGATTGCGCCCCACCCGCGGCGGGCGGCGGTTGATCGAGAAACTGCCGAACCCGCGGATCTCGATGCGGTGCCCGCGCGCGAGCGCATCGGACATCGCATCCAGGATGGTCTTGACGGCGAACTCGGTGTCGCGATGCGTCAGCTGGCTGAACTGCTCTGCCAGCCGGGTCACGAGATCGGAACGCGTCATGGGTCCTGTTGATCCTCAGGGTTCGGTCAGGGGAACGACGGGATCAGCCGTTGTTCTGGTTGTCCAGCTTGGCGCGCAGCAGGGCGCCCAGGCTGGTGGTACCGGCGGTCTCGCGCTCGTTCGTGGTCGACAGGCGCTGCATCGCTTCCTGCTGGTCGGCGTTGTCCTTGGCCTTGATCGACAACTGGATCGAACGCGTCTTGCGGTCGATGTTGATGATCAGCGCCGAGACTTCGTCGCCTTCCTTCAGCACGTTGCGCGCGTCTTCGACGCGGTCGCGGCTGATTTCGGAAGCACGCAGGTAGCCGGTGACGTCGTCGTTCAGCTGGATCTCGGCGCCGCGCGCGTCGACCGTCTTGACCTTGCCGTTGACGATCATGCCGCGGTCATTGACCGAGGTGTAGCTCGTGAACGGATCGGAGTCGAGCTGCTTGATGCCCAGCGAGATGCGCTCGCGCTCGACATCGACAGCCAGAACCACGGCTTCGACTTCCTGGCCCTTCTTGTAGTTGCGGACCGCGGCTTCGCCCGGCTCGTTCCACGACAGGTCGGACAGGTGCACCAGGCCGTCGATGCCGGCAGCCAGGCCCACGAACACGCCGAAGTCGGTGATCGACTTGACGGGTCCCTTGACCTTGTCGCCGCGCTGCACCGTGGTCGAGAACTCTTCCCACGGGTTGGCCTTGCACTGCTTCATGCCCAGGCTGATGCGGCGCTTGTCTTCGTCGATCTCGAGGACCATGACTTCGACCTCGTCGCCCAGCGAGACGATCTTGCTGGGGGCGACGTTCTTGTTGGTCCAGTCCATTTCGGAGACGTGCACCAGGCCTTCGATGCCCGGCTCGATCTCGACGAACGCACCGTAGTCGGCGATGTTCGTGATCTTGCCGAACAGGCGCGTGCCGTTCGGGTAGCGGCGCGAAACACCGTGCCACGGGTCGTCGCCCAGCTGCTTGATGCCCAGCGAGACGCGGTTCTTCTCGGCGTCGAACTTGAGGACCTTGGCCTGCAGTTCCTGGCCGACCTGAACGACTTCGCTCGGGTGGCGGACACGGCGCCAGGCCATGTCGGTGATGTGCAGCAGGCCGTCGATGCCGCCCAGGTCGACGAACGCACCGTATTCGGTGATGTTCTTGACCACGCCGTTGACGATCGCGCCTTCGGACAGGGTTTCGAGCAGCTTCGCGCGTTCTTCGCCCATCGAGGCTTCGACCACGGCACGGCGCGACAACACGACGTTGTTGCGCTTGCGGTCGAGCTTGATGACCTTGAACTCCATGGTCTTGCCCTCGAACGGGCTCATGTCCTTGACCGGGCGCGTGTCGAGCAGCGAGCCGGGCAGGAAGGCGCGGATGCCGTTGACCAGCACGGTCAGGCCGCCCTTGACCTTGCCGTTCACGGTGCCGGTCACGAACTCGCCGGATTCGAGCGAGTTCTCGAGCGACAGCCACGAGGCCAGGCGCTTGGCCTTGTCGCGCGACAGGATGGTGTCGCCGTAGCCGTTTTCGATCGCGTCGATGGCCACCGACACGAAATCGCCGACCTGGACTTCGAGCTCGCCCTGGTCGTTCTTGAATTCTTCAATGGGCACGTAGGCTTCGGACTTGAGGCCTGCGTTCACCACCACGAAGTTGTAGTCGACACGCACCACTTCGGCGGTGATGACCTCGCCACTGCGCATTTCCGAGCGCTTCAGCGATTCTTCGAACAGGGCGGCAAAGGATTCGCCGCCTTGGTTGGTGGCGGTTTGGGTTTGAGGCATGTGGATTTCCGGGTGCAACTTGCGTTGCGGTTAGGTTGTAGAACCGCTGCCTCGGCGCACGTCTCTTGTTGAGGCAAGAGCGGTGCAGGAGGGGAAGCAGCGGGCCAGCCAAATCAGTTGGGCCTGCCCGCGCAGACTTCAACCGAACTTTCGCGAAGCTTCCCACCAATCCAGCACTGCCTTGACGCATTCGTCGACGGTCAGTGCCGAGTTGTCGAGCACCTTCGCTCCCTCGGCCGGCTTCAAAGGCGAAACCGCCCGGTTCTGATCCCGGGCGTCGCGCGCTTCAAGGTCGGCTCGAAGGTCATCGATACTAGTCGAAATTCCCTTAGAAATCAACTGCTTATGGCGCCGTTCGGCCCGCACGGCAGCGCTGGCGACGACGAACACCTTCAGGTCGGCGCCGGGGAAGATCACCGTTCCCATGTCGCGCCCGTCGGCCACCAGGCCGGGCAGGCGGCGGTGTGACAGTTGCAGCTCGTACAGCGCCTGCCGGACGGCCGGCCAGGCCGACACCTTGGACGCCATCGCGCCGACAAGCTCCTGGCGGAGGTCATCGCTCACATCGCGGCCGGCCAGCCAGATCCGCTGGTCGTGGAACGCCAGCTGCAGGTCGGCGGCGATCTTCGCGAGGCCGGGCTCGTCGGTCTCGGCGACGCCGGCATCCAGCGCCGACAGCGCGGTCGCCCGGTACAGCGCACCGGAATCGAGGAAGTGATAGCCCAGCGCCTGCGCGACCGCGCTCGCGAGCGTGCCCTTGCCGGAGGCGGTCGGGCCGTCGATCGTGATCACCGGCACGCCGGCCGGGCCGGGCTGTGCGACGCCGAACAGCGCCTCGAAGTAGTCGGGGAAGGTCTTCGCGACGCAGCGCGGATCGAGGATGCGCACCGGAACGGCACCGCCCACCAGCGGGTTGAACGCGGCCAGCGAGAAGCACATCGCGACCCGGTGGTCGTCGTAGGTGTGGATGGCGGCCGCGCGCCAGGCGGCCGGCGGCGTCACCTCGATGAAATCCGGCCCTTCGGTGACCGCTGCGCCGAGCTTGCGCAGCTCGGTCGCCATCGCGGCGATGCGGTCGGTCTCCTTCACGCGCCAGCTGGCGATGTTCTCGAGGCGCGTCGTGCCCTGGGCGTACAGCGCCATCACCGCCAGCGTCATCGCGGCGTCGGGGATGTGGTTGCAATCCAGCGTGATCGCCTTCAGCGGCCAGACGCCGCGGCGCACCTCCAGCCAGCCGGGGCCGCTGCGCACGTCGGCGCCCATTGCGCGGGCGGCGTCGATGAAGCGCAGGTCGCCCTGGATCGAATCGTCGCCGATGCCTTCGATGCGCAGCGCCCGCCCGTCGAAGGCGGCGATCGCCCCCAGCGCGACGAAGTACGAGGCCGACGACGCATCGCCCTCGACATGGATGCTGCCGGGCGAGCGGTAGGCGCTGCCC
>NZ_JBFUFP010000403.1:0-4560 GCF_056403375.1 Rhizobacter sp. P2_H2 | reverse complement strand
CGGCTGCTTGTCGTCGAGAATTTCTTGTTGACGTTGCAGGGCCCCGAGTGTCGGGGAAAGCCAGTCGTGCATGCTCTCGGGCTTGATGGCGATTGGGCAGCGATTGTGCCCGGCCGCTGCGACTTCTGGCGGTGGCTCATCGGTGATCACCGCGAAGGAGAGCAGATCGTCATGGCCAGGCGCAGTCCAATGCGCCCATACGCAGGCAACGAGCATCGGGTCGCCGGACTGCGGGCGGAACTGCAGCACAGTGTTCGCCGGGGCTCCGTCAGGGCCGCTTACCGCGACGTTTTCATAGAACGCGTTCACGACCAATACACCGTGCGAGACGCCGAAAACCGGCTTCCAGAAGTTGTCCAGCGAGTCGCGGCGCGCGTTGTAGGTGGCGGGGTACTTCGTGTCGTAGAAGACCGGCTTGTCAGGCAAGCGGCACAGGTATCGCATCGGTACCAACTTCCGCTCGCCGTCGCGCATGACCATGACGGGTGCATAGTTCGCCGGGTAGATGCGCCCGTCACGTGGCTCGATGTGGGTTCTCCGCAGGTCGTCGAACTTTGCCTGGGCCCGGGCAATCTTGTTGTTCGCAATGCGCTCGCTCTCCTGAGCGCTCTTCGTCACCTTCGTCACCAACTTGCGTTGCGCGTCGATCAGTCGCCTTCGCTGGGTGAAGAACTCGGCCTCGAACTTCGCGACCTGCTGCAGATTGAACTCGTCAATCAGCTCTTTGATCCTGAGCTCGTCGGGCGAGCCGGGCGAGGCGAACGGAGCCTCCATGCTCTTCGGGATCACGATCGAGGGGTCTGAGCGCCTTCGCCAGAAGATGTCGAAGTACTCTTTGATGCTCATGGTCGCACCCCACTCGCGGATGTACAGCTTGTACTCGGCTTCGACTTCAGCGCTGTAGCACATCCCTTGTCCTCCACACGCAAGGCCGTGGCCCGATTGCTCCCTTGAGCGATCGTAGCGCCTGGTCGACGAGACGCGAACCGTGCCCTGATGTCCTAGGGGGAGCCGGGGAGGCGGTGTTGTCAGATGCCCGGTGACGCAAGGTCTCTCGCAAAAATATCTTCAGCGTCAAAAATCAACGGGCTCAACGCTTTACCGACCGAATGGTGCAAACGTCGCACGCGGACGGTGGGCCGTCTCCTCACGTGGTAGCTGTATGGATGTACAGTATTCATATGAATTCGCGTCCAAGCCGACCAGTGTCTGCGATGCCTCGCCTGCCAACGCAGGTGGAGGCCGCGGTTTGGCGCGCAGATCAGATTGGGAACGAGCGGTCGCGCGTGTTGCCTACCGGCTTTCAAGCCCTTGACCAGGCTCTGCCTGGAGGCGGATGGCCGTGCGCTTCGATCACTGAGGTGCTGCAGGTCCAGCCGACCGTCGCGGAATGGCGGCTGCTCGGCCCGGGATTGAAGGTCGMGATGGAAAAGGGCGTCGAGCTCGTGCTCATCGGTCCACCGAAACTGCCTCACCTCCCAGGGCTGCGCCTGGCGGGCATCGATGAGCGGCGCGTGATCTGGGTGCAGGCTGAGTCGCCTGCGCAGCGACTGTGGACCACGGAGCAGCTCATCAAAGCCAACACGATGGCGGTACTGATGGCATGGCTGCCTCAGGTGAGGCCGGAGCAACTGCGGCGGCTGCAGGTGTGTGCGGCCAGCGCTGACAGCCCCGTCTTCCTCTTCCGTCCTGCGTCCGCGCAGCACCAAGCCTCCGCAGCGCCGCTGAGGCTGAGCGCCGAGTCCGATGTSGACTGGCAACTGCACGTGCGCGTGTTGAAGCGACGCGGCCCGACCATCGACGAAACGCTGACGCTGCGCTCTGTTCCTGCCGGACTGGAGGCGTTGATCACGCCCCGCATCGCCAAACCTTCGTCGCTCTTCGCCGCACGGCGTCGTCATCAGCACGACCCGCTTCAAACCTTCCTTTCTCAGGCCGATCCAGATGTTGTGGGCAGCCTTCCTTCCGCAAGTAGCGTCAGTTTCGGACGCCGGGCACCAGCGCACTGACGTGAGCTCGCAAGCGCTGGCCGACGCGGTCAGCGGCTTGAGCACCTGGGCGCTGCAGTTCACGCCGCGCGTTGCGGTGATCGAACCCGAAGGGGACTCGCCGGCAGTCGTCATGGAAGTCGAAGCCAGCGTGCGACTCTTCGGCGGCAAGCGCCGACTGGTCGGACGTGTCCGCGAGGAAGCCAGTGCACTGGGCGCAGAGCAGGTCAGTTGGGCGCCCACCAGCCTGGGCGCCGTCGCACTCGGGCGGGCTCGGCAGTCCAACGGCTTTGCGGCGCCCCTCGGCACACTGCTCKATGCGCTTCCCATCCACACGCTGACCTCGGTGGGTAAGCATCAGGCGACGCTTGCCCGACTTGGATGTCTGACGCTCGGTCAGGTCAGGGCGCTGCCTCGCGGTGGACTCAGCCGCCGCTTCGATGGGCAGCTTCTTGCCGCGCTCGACCAGGCGTACGGCTTGCGGCCGGAGGCGCATGAATGGGTCGTCTTGCCGGATGTCTTTCGGGCGCGTCTGGAGCTGATGGCGCGCGTTGAGCTCGCCCCGGCATTGCTGTTTGGCGCGCGTCGCCTGCTCCTCCAACTCAGTGCCTGGTTGACCGCGAAGCACAGCGGCGTCACGGCGTTCACCTTCCACTGGTGGCATGACACGATGCGGTCGCGATCGGCAGGCACCGGTGGCTCGTTGACGATTCGGACAGCGCGTCTCATGAGGGACGTTGAGCATCTCGGAAGTTTGCTGGCAGAGCAGCTGGCGAAGGTCGAGCTGCTCGCTCCGGTGGGCGACATCGAGCTGACCGCCGACGAGGTTGAGTCGCTGGAAGAGGCAAGCCTCTCGCTCGTCCCGGACGTGCGCGTTGCAGGTGAAGGACTTGCGTTGGTGCTGGAGCGCCTGGCCGCCCGCCTCGGCCCTGAACGGGTGCTCCGCCCGCTGGCATTGGAGGACCACCGGCCGGAGTGGATGTGCCAGTGGCAGGCAGCCGATGTTCAGCGCCCGAAGCGCCTCGCACGCGTGCTCGACGTTCCACAGCCGACGTTCATCCTCGCGCAGCCGCTGCGACTGGCGATGCAGGGCCCGCATCCGATGTACCAAGGCGCGCTGCAACTGCTCTCTGGTCCGCATCGCGTCGAAGGGGGATGGTGGGACCGCATGGAGGAAGGCGGGTCACAGTGCACGCGCAATGTCAGTCGTGATTACTGGATCGCGGTCAGTGAGCACGCGGGGGTCCTGTGGATCTTCCAAACGCGACTGGCCGAGAGTGAGTCGGCGGCTCAAACGGCCTGGTATTTGCACGGCACTTTCGCCTGACCGCCATGCGCCGCATTCCTGCGTACGCCGAGCTGCGTTGCGTCTCGAACTTCAGCTTCCTGCGGGGCGCGAGCCAACCCGAAGAGTTGGTGGAGCGCGCGTACGAGCTGGGATATTCAGCGTTGGCCCTCACCGACGAGTGCAGCCTCGCCGGCATCGTGCGGGCGCACGTGGCTGCGAAGAAGTGCGGATTTCATCTGGTCGTCGGCAGTCAGTTTCAGGTTCACTGCGACGAGGCGACACGTGCCGCCGTCCCTTCATTCGTTCTCACCGTGCTCGCGAACGACTTGAACGGCTATGGGAACCTCTCGCAGTTCATCACGAAGCTTCGGCGGTCGTCGGACAAGGGGACCTACCAGCTCGCGCTCGAGGATGTCACCGGGGCCGAACTGGCGGACTGCGTCGTGCTCTGCTCTCCCAAACGAATGTGCGAGCAGAGCCAGCTGGACGCCGTCGCCAGCTGGCTGTTGACGCACTTCATGGGGCGCTGCTGGTTCGGTGTGGAGCTCATCCGGGTGCTCGACGACGAGGCATGGCTGCACCGGCTGAGACAGGCCTCCGAAGACAGTGCCATTCCTCTTGTCGCAGTGGGCGACGTTCACTTCCACGTTCGATCGCGAAAGCCGCTTCAGGACGTACTGACGGCCACGCGTGTTGGGCGTCCCCTGACCGACTGCGGCCTGGACCTGCAGCCGAACGCGGAGCGCCACCTGCGCACGCGCCTTCGGCTGGCACAGACCTACCCGGCGGACTTGCTCGATGAGACGCTCAACGTCACGGCGCGGTGCTGCTTCTCGTTGGACGAGTTGAAGTACCAGTACCCCGACGAGGTCGTTCCCGCAGGGCACACGCCGGCGAGCTACCTGCGCAAGATCACCTACGAAGGCGCGGGGCAACGGTGGCCCCAAGGCATGCCGGCGAAGGTCCAACAGCTGATCGAATACGAGCTGTCCCTGGTGGCAGAGCTGCGCTACGAACACTACTTCTTGACGGTCGCCGACATCGTGATGTTTGCGAGGTCTCGCGGCATCCTCTGCCAGGGTCGTGGCTCTGCTGCGAACTCGGTGATCTGCTACTGCGTCGGCGTGACCGAGGTCGACCCGGCACGCATGTCGGTGCTGGTCGAGCGCTTCATCTCGAAGGAGCGCAACGAGCCACCTGACATTGACATCGACTTCGAGCACGAGCGGCGCGAAGAGGTGCTGCAGTACCTCTACAACAAGTACGGGCGCGATCGTGCAGCGA
>NZ_JBFUFP010000402.1:0-4567 GCF_056403375.1 Rhizobacter sp. P2_H2 | reverse complement strand
CACCTACGACGGCCGGGGCGCGCTGACCGCCAGCGCCGACGAGCAGCCGTGCAAGGACCTCGGCTATGCGTTCGCGCAGGGCGGCGGCACGCTGGGCGTGTCGGTGATGCCGCAGCTGTGCCTGCTCGACCTGCAGCGCCTGCAGCTCGACCCGGCCGGCGGCGCGCATCCGTACCAGCGCATCGACCGCAGCGAAAGCGGCGGCGTCGACGACATCGTCATCAACCGCGACGGCCGGCGCATCGTCAAGCTGCTGCGGGGCGCGAACGAGGTGCAGGTTGCCGACCTGGTGTCGGGCGGGCTGTGGCGGCTGCAGGGCGCGTTCGACATGCCGGTGCGCGACACCTACGAGTCGCTGGTGAGCCTGAGCGAGCAGGGCAACCGGCTGGCGATCAAGGCGGCCGACGGCGCGGTGCGCGTGTACGACCTGCGCCCGCGCCTGCGGCCGCTCGGCGACCGCGTGGCGCCGTGGTGGGTGAGCCGCGACGAGTCCCGCATGGTGACCGCGATGCGCAGCCCCACCGGCGACGCGCTGCAGCTGCGCCGGCTGGGCGACGGCCAGCTGCTGCAGCAGCTGGACACGCCCGACCTGTACGACTCGGTGGTCGAGATCGGCGTGTCGCCCGACGAATCGCAGCTGGTGCTCTCGGGCCACTGCGAGACGGCCGAACGCCAGTGCCTGAGCGGCTTCGACCTGGCCAGCGGCCGGCAGCTGTCGTGGCACCGGCACGATGGCGTCATCGCACGCGCCGACGACCTGCACCTGGTGCGCGATGGCAGCGAATGGCTCCTCTACACCGCCGCCGAGCAACCGCTGTTCCGCATGCCCGCGGCCGAGGCCACCGGTCGAGGCGGCGCCGGCCGGTTCGACCCGCGTGCCGATTCGCTGGTGCTCGGCCATGCGCGGCTGTTCGCGACCAAGACCGTGCTGCCCGGGCGCGTGCGGATCGAGGTGCAGGCGATCGAGCAGGGCACGGCGCGCGTGCTGCGCCGCATCGAGCGGGAGGCGCCGGACGGCATGAACATGGCGCTGCGCGGCGGCGGCCGGGTGTTGCAGCTGTGGGACGCCCGGCACACCGAGCTGTGGGACCTGCGGGCCGAGTCGTCGACCCCATCGCTGCAGCTCGGGCCCTCGTCGCGCGGCAGCCTCATCGTCAACGAGGCGACCGGGCTGGTGGCACTGCGCGGCCCGTCCGGCTGGGAGCTGCTCGAGCTGCGCGGCGGTGCGGCGCGCGGCAGCCTGCGGGCCGAGATGAACGTCGATCCGAGCGGGCGCCATGCCTTCGGGCAGAGCGCCTCCGGCGACGGGCTGGAGGTGCGGTCGCTCGACGATCCGGCGGCCCCGCCGGTCGTGCTGAAGGGCTGGCCGGCGCAGCCGGCATTCAGCCGCAGCGGCGGCGTGATGGTGGTGCGGCTGCCGGACCAGCAGCGCCTGCGGGTCTACCGCCTGCCGTCGACCGAGCCGATCCTCGAGACCGACCTGCAGGTCTTCGCCGAGACGCAGCTGACGGCGCAGGGCGGCTACCTGATCGACCGCAACGGCCGCCTCATCCCGACCGACGGCAAGCGCGTGATGGAAGAAGCGCAGGCGCAGGCCAGCCGCGACCTCGACCCCGGCGAGCGCTGCCGCCTGATCGGCGCGCCGCCGGGCTGCCTGGGCGACAAGCTCAAGCCGCGGCGGGCTTCTTCCAGCTCGCGCTGACCTTGATCGAGCCGTTCGCCTCGCCCTTGGTGAGGCAGGGGATGCCGGCCTCGCCCTTGAAGCCGAGGTTCAGCTCGACGCTCCAGCTGTCGGGCTGCGTCGCTTCCAGCGCCTCGCGCACCGGCCGCGTCACGGCGGCCAGCAGGCTGCGCATCTCCTGGCCGATGTCGCGCACCTTGTCGGCCACCGCACCGCGCTCGACCAGGCCGCCGCGCTCGACCAGGCCGGTGGAGGGCGGCGCATCGGCGGCATCGACCTCGACGCTGAGCAGCACGCCGTCGATCAGGATCTCTCGTGTGGCCATGGCGGTCCTCCAGACGCGTTCAACCGCGTTCGCCGAGCATAGGCGCCACGGCCGGCGCGGTCGTCGTCAGGGTTGGGGATGCGCCACCGTCGGCCGCACCGTCAGGTACAGCGGCTGGCCGGTCGCGTTGCCGCGCAGCAGCTTCAGCACGCAGTCGCGGTTGATGCGGCTCGCGTCGAGCGCCTGGTGCAGCCGGTCGACCGACTCGATCGCCAGGCCGTCGATGCCGATCAACAGGTCGCCCTCGCGCAGGCCGGCGCGCGCGGCCGGGCTGCCCGGCTCGACCGCCGACACCCGCACGCCATGCGATTGCCCGAGCCCGAGGCCGACGACGATGCGCCGGTCGAGCGCCGTCGTGCTGCCGCCCACGCCCAGGTAGCCGCGCTGCACCCGGCCGTGCTGCAGCAGCTGCGGGATCACCCATTCGGCGATGTCGATCGCCACTGCGAAGCTGATCGACTGCGCGCCGCGGATGATCGCGGTGTTGACGCCGATCACCTCGCCGCGCGCGTTCAGCAGCGGCCCGCCGGAGTTGCCGGGGTTCAGCGCCGCATCGGTCTGGATCACGTCCGGGATCAGCCGGCCGGTGCCGGCGCGCATGCTGCGGCCGAGCGCGCTGACGATGCCGGCCGTCACGGTGTGCTCGAAGCCGAGCGGGTTGCCGATCGCGATCGCGATCTCGCCGCGCCTGAGCAGCGCCGAGCGGCCGATCGGCAGCGGCGTGAGCCCGCCGCGCGACATGCCGTCGATGTGCAGCAGCGCGAGGTCGGTGTCGGGGTCGTCGCCGACCCAGCGCGCATCGAACTCGCGGCCGTCGCTCAGCGACACGCGCTGGCGCGTGACCTGCGGCGACGGCAGCGCGCTGCCGCCGGCGCGCGTCACGTGCGAGTTGGTCAGCAGGTAGCCGTCGGGCGTGAACAGGAAGCCGGAACCGCCGCCGAGCGCCGCATCGCGGTTGCTGGCGTGGCCGACCACCTTGACCGACGCGACGCTCGGCCCGGCGCGCTCGACCACGCCGGAGACGGTCTCGGAATAGGCATCGAGCAGAAAGGCGTCGTTGGCACCCACGGGGAGATCCTCCAGACAGCGCATGTGGGACCCAGCACGCGCGCTTTCAAGTACCCGTTCGCCCTGAGCTTGTCGAAGCCCTGGTGACCTATCCCGACACCACCCGGTCGCGGCCTTCTGCCTTGGCGCGGTACAGCGCCTCGTCGGCACGCTGCAGCAACTGCTCGGCGGTTTCGCCTTCGCGCAAGGTCGCCAGGCCGATGCTGACGGTGATGTGCAGGCCCGCGGCGACGTCGCCCCAGGCCTCGCCCGACACCGCGCGGCGCACCCGCTCGGCGATCGCGAGCGCGGTGGCCGGCTCGCTGGTGGCGAGCAGCAGCAGGAATTCCTCGCCGCCGTAGCGGCCGATGCGGTCGTCCGCCCGCAGCGAGCGCACCGCGCCGAGCACGAAGCGGCGCAGCGCGGTGTCGCCCACCAGGTGCCCGTGGTTGTCGTTGACCAGCTTGAAATGATCGAGGTCCATCAGCGCCACCGACGGCCGCGCGCCGGCCTGCAGCGCGTCGTCGAGCGCACCGAGGCGCCGTACAGCCCGACCACCGCGCAGCGCCCGATCGCCATCGACAGCCACACCGCCGACAGCGCCGCCTGCCAGCGCGTGGCGACCGGCAGCGCCGGGGCCTGCTCGGCCAGCCCGATCGCGAGGGCGAGCCCGAGCGAGATCACGGCCCACAGCGGCACCACCTGGCGCGGCGTGAGCCGCAGCGCGCTGAACGCGAACACGATGAAGACGATGCTGATCGACAGCACGCCGACCGCGGGCGCCAGCACCACCATCGCCAGCTGCAGGCCGGAGGCCGTCAGCATCTGCGGGCCGGTCAGGTACGGATCGGCGAAGCGTTCGCTCCAGCCGCGGTTCAGCATCAGGAAGAAGGCGCCGCCGGCGAGCGCGCCGCCGAGCAGGTAGATGACGGGCGGCAGCAGGCCGACCGCGCCGGCCGCGTGCAGCAGGAACAGCAGCAGCGCGTCGATCGCATAGCTCGCGACGCTCATGCGCAGCATGCGCATGCGCTCGCCACGGCGGCGCAGCGCACGGGCGCCTGGCTCTTCCGGCGCGGTCGGCGGCAGGTGGCTGCCGGCGGCGGGGAACGGAACGGGGGGAAACGGCGGAACGGATTGCAGGCGATGGGGCATGTCGGGGCTCGCCGTCAATCTCGGCCCGCTCCCGGGCATCTTGAGCACGCCGGGCGTGGCAGCGTGCATACCTCACGCGAGCTGCGTCAGGGCTTTCACCGGGGATGGCTCAGGTCGGCCGCGGCGCTGCCGATATCTGTCGCTGGAAAGCCGTCGCCCGGTGGTTGGACCGGGCTCGAACGGTTGCCGGAGTTTCGAATGACCTCGCTCAAATCCCCGTGGCGCGCGCTGCTCGGCTGGCTGCTGGCCGGTGCGCTCGCGTGCGCCATGGTGGCCTGGGCGATGAAGACGGCGTCGCGCGCGCAGTTGCGCGCCGATGCCGAGCACAGCGCGCAGCAGTGGGCGGGCTATGTGCGCGACAC
>NZ_JBFUFP010000401.1:0-4570 GCF_056403375.1 Rhizobacter sp. P2_H2 | reverse complement strand
GAGCAGGTGCGCCGCCTGGTGCTGATCGACGCACCGGTGCCCGGCGTCGGGCCGTGGGAAGAGATCCTGAAGAACCCGCTGCTGTGGCACTTCCGCTTCGGCGGGCCGGACATGGAGCGCCTGGTCGCCGGCCGCGAACGCATCTACCTCGATCGCTTCTGGAACGAGTTCTCGGCCACGCCCGCGCGCTTCAGCGAAGCGGCACGCCAGCACTACGCCGCGCTCTATGCCCGCCCGGGTGCGATGCATTCCGGCTTTGCGCAGTTCGCGGCGTTCGACCAGGACGCGGTCGACAACCGCGCCTTCCTTGCCGGCAACCGCCTGAAGATGCCCGTGCTGGCACTCGGCGGCGAGAAGTCGTTCGGCTTGACGATGGCCACCGTGATGCGCGCCGGCGCCGACGACGTGACCGAAGGCATCGTCCCCAACTCGGGCCACTGGATCATGGAAGAGAACCCGGCGGCCACCGGCCAGCTGGTGAAGAGCTTCCTCGCCAAGTAATGAGTATTTAACCTAGTGAAATAATTCATCAAGATCTCCTAGAGTCCGCGCAGCATCGAAATGGAAACGGTTCCATTCGATGCCTACAAGAGACATATCAAGGAGACGACACGATGAAACGGTGGCTCACGATGGGGCTGACGGCGCTCACGCTCGGCCTGGGCGGTTGCGGTGGTGGTGATGACGACGCACCGCCCGCACCGCCGCCGTCTCCTCCCGAGAACCAGCCGCTGGACGACTGGCCTGCGATCCAGAGCTCGATCCCGCAGGACGCCTCGCAGGAAGCGCAGATCCAGGGCCTCGTCGCGACCATGACGCTGGCGCAGAAGGTCGGCCAGATGACGCAGCCCGACATCCGCAGCATCACGCCCGACCAGGTGCGGCAGTACTACATCGGCTCGGTGCTGAACGGCGGCGGCGCCTGGCCCGGCAACAAGAAGAACGCCGCCGTGGCCGACTGGCTCGCACTGGCCGATGCCTACTGGCAGGCGTCGATGGACACCGACCTGGCCGTCAAGATCCCGGTGATCTGGGGCACCGACGCCGTGCACGGCCATGGCAATGTCTACGGCGCCACGCTGTTTCCGCAGAACATCGGCCTGGGCGCCGCGAACGATCCCGCGCTGATCGAGCGCATCGGCGAAGCCGTCGCGATGCAGGTGCATTCCACCGGCATCGACTGGACCTTCGCGCCGACGCTCGCGGTGGTGCGCGACGACCGCTGGGGCCGCACCTACGAAGGCTTCTCGGAAGACCCGGCCATCGTCGCCAGCTACGGCGGGCGCTACACCACCGGGCTGCAGGGCCGCTTCGCCGCCTCGGGCCGGCCCACCGTGGTGGCCACGGCCAAGCACTTCATGGGCGATGGTGGCACCGACCTGGGCAAGGACCAGGGCGAGAACAAGGCCACGCTCGCGGAGATGATCAACATCCACGGTGCCGGCTATTACACGTCGCTGGCAGCGGGTGCGCAGACCGTGATGGCCTCGTTCAACAGCTGGACCTTCCAGGGCAGCACGAAAGACGGCCTCGCGCTCGACTTCGCGAACGCCAAGTTGCACGGCAACAAGTACCTGCTGACCGACGTGCTGAAGACGAAGATGGGCTTCGACGGGCTGGTCGTCTCCGACTGGAACGGCATCGGCCAGGTGAAGTACACCGACGCGACCGGTGCGGTGAAGTCGTGCACCAATTCGTCGTGCCCGCCGTCCATCAACGCCGGCATGGACCTGATCATGGTGCCGGACGACTGGAAGGCCTTCATAGCCAACACCATCGCCTCGGTGAACGCCGGCGAGATCCCGATGGCGCGCATCGACGATGCGGTGACCCGCATCCTGCGCGTGAAGCTGCGCTCCGGGCTGATGAAGCTCGAGGGCGGTGCGACGGTCTCGACCAAGCCTTCGCTGCGCACCGGTGCCGGCGACCCGGCCGCGCTGCAGCACCGCGAGCTGGCCCGCGAGGCGGTGCGCAAATCGCTGGTGCTGCTGAAGAACGATGGCGGCGTGCTGCCGCTCCAGCGCGGCGAGAAGCTGCTGGTGGTCGGGCGCAGTGCCGACAGCATGTCGAACCAGACCGGTGGCTGGTCGCTGACCTGGCAGGGCACGTCGAACACGAATGCCGATTTCCCGAACGGCGACACCGTGCTGGCCGGCATCCGCGAGGCGGCGGGCGACGGCAACGTCACCTTCTCGGTCGACGCGGCCAACGTCAACGTGGCCGACTACCAGGCCGTGATCGCCGTCATCGGCGAGACGCCGTATGCCGAAGGCGCCGGTGACATCGGCAAGGCCGGCACGCTGGAGCATGCCAAGCGCTACCCGGCCGACCTCGCGGTGCTGGAGGCGGTGAAAGGCAAGGGCGTGCCGGTGGTGACGGTGCTGCTGAGCGGCCGCCCGCTGTGGGTGAACAAGGAGCTGAACCGCAGCGATGCCTTTGTCGCGGCCTTCCTGCCGGGCACCGAGGGCAAGGGCGTGGCCGACGTGCTGTTCCGCAAGGCCGACGGCACGGTGAACTTCGACTTCCAGGGCCGGCTCTCGTTCTCGTGGCCGAAGGAGGCCTGCCAGACGGTGCTGAACCGCGGCGATGCCACGTATGCGCCGCTGTTCGCCTACGGCTACGGCCTGGGCTACGCGGCGGCCGGCGCGGCGCTGGGCAACACGCTGGACGAGACCACGCCGACGCTCGGCTGCGGCCAGAGCGCGAACACCGGCCCGGCAGCGACCGAGCCGCTGGAGGTGTTCAACCTCGTCGAGAACCCGACCTTCCCGCTGTTCATCGGCTCATCGCCGAACTGGATGATCCCGGTGGGCGCCGACCTGAACGCGACCATCGTCACGCAGGACGGCACGCTGACGCTGCAGACCGCACAGGTCAACGTGCAGCAGGACGGCAAGAAGCTCACCTGGACCGGCCTGGGCGAGTTCAAGGCGATCGCGTCGGACCCGGCCAGCACCAGCGTGCGCAACCCGCAGAACCTGGAGAGCTACGTGCACCCGGATGCGAAGGCGGTGCTCGCGTTCGACATCGTGGTCGACCAGGCGCCGCAAGGCAGCGTGAAGATCCGCATCGACTGCGGCTACCCGTGCCGCGGCGAACTGGACGGCACCGCGGTGCTCAAGGCGCTGCCGCTGGGCACGAAGGCCACGGTGAAGATCCCGCTGTCGTGCTTCGCGGAGGCCGGCGCTGACTTCTCGGCGATCGACACCGCCTTCCTGGTGCAGACCGACAAGCCGTTCAGCGCGAGCTTCGCGAACATCCGCTGGCTGGTGAACGCGAGCGGCGATGCCGACACCCATGCCTGTGCCGAGCTGGCACCACCGCCGCCGCCCGCCATCGAGCCGCTGCCGGGCCCGAGCGCGACGCTGCTGGGAGCCGACGGCCTGCTCAGCGGCCTGGCGACGGGCATGTACACCTCGACGCCGACGCACGTGGTGGCCACGGTGGCGAACGGCGAGGCCGACCTGCAGTTCGCGGCCGACGGCGGCAACGGCACGTTCTACTTCACCGGCAGCGGGTTGAACCTGAGCGGCTATGCGGGCGGCACGCTGCAGTTCGAGCTGGCGGTCAGCAGCTGGGGCACCAACACCAAGGGCCTCGCGATCAAGATGGAGAGCCCGGGCGATGGCTGCCGCAACGTCGACTACGTGATCCCCGATGCGATGAAGCCGCCGGCCGACGGCGCCTTCCACGCGGTCACGCTGAACGTGGCGGACGTGACTGCGGTGAAGAACGCACCGTGTTTCACGCTCGACAACATCACCGTGCCGTTCGGGATCTTCCCGGTGTGGGACGACCAGCAGGGGGTGAGCTTCAAGGTGCGGAACGTGAAGCTGGTGCAGTGACGCCCTGGCGCCACGCCCGGGGCGACTGCCCGCTGATGCGCTTGAAGGCGTTGCTGAAGGCGCTCTCGGAGGTGTAGCCGAGCGCGCGCGCGATCACCGCCACCGGCGTGGCTTCGGTGCGCAGCGCGCGTTCGGCGAGGCGCATCCGCCAGTCGGTGAGGTAGGTCAGCGGTGCGACGCCCGCGACCGTGCGGAAGTGCAGCGCGAAGGTCGTGCGCGACATCGCACACGCCTTCGCGAGTTCGTCCAGGTGCCAGGCGCGCGCCGGCTCGCCGTGCATCAGCCGCAGCGCGGGGGCGAGGCGTGGGTCGCCCAGCGCGCGCAGCCAGCCGGCGGGCATCGGGCCGGCGGTCTGCAGGTGCGCGCGCAGGATCTGGATGAACAACAGCTGTGCGAGTTGCGCCGAGGCGAGCTGCGACCCCGGCAGCCCGGTGGCCTGTTCCTCGACGAGCTGGGCCAGCACCCAGCGGAAGATCGCTGCCTGCGGCGAGGCCGCCTGGATGTGGATCCACGGCGGCAGCACGTCGGCCAGCAGCCGCCCGCTGGTGGGGTCGAGCAGCACGTGGCCGCCGATGTGCGCGAAGTCCTCGCCGCTGCCGACCGCCGCCGTCGCACGGGCCGAGCCCGAGAACAGCGCCATCGCATCGACGGGCGTCACGTCGGGTGCGCTGGCCAGCACGAAGGAGCGGCGCGCCGCCAACAGGCCGACATCGCCGGTGTCGAAG
>NZ_JBFUFP010000400.1:0-4572 GCF_056403375.1 Rhizobacter sp. P2_H2 | reverse complement strand
CGGTGCCGCTGCTGCTGCTGGCCCTGGTGGCCGCGATCGCGCTGGTGATCGGCGCGGCCGGGCTGCGGCCCGTCGGCGACCAGGGCGGCACCGCCCCGCTGTGGTACGTGCTGGTGCTGGGCGGCGTGCTCGGCGCGCTCGGCACCGCGGCGTCCGGCCGGCGCGCGCCGGGGCAGGAAGCGTAGCGGCCGGCGCCCTAGCGCCGGAAGAACAGCCCTGTGTACAGGCGCGCGCCGAACGCGAAGCCGAAGACGAGCCCGATCGACAGCACGAGGTACATGCCGACCAGCAGCACCGACGCCGCGCCTTCTCCGCGCCCGCCCAGGAAGCTGCCCACCGCGCCGACCAGCAGCAGCGCGATGACCGCACGGCGCTCGCCCTGCAGGCGGGCCAGCGTGCAGAACAGCGCGAAGGCGGCGATCAACCCGGCCAGCAGCAGCAAGTGGCGGCGCGGCGTCGTCAGCATCGACCATCGCTCGCCCCAGCTGCGTCGGGGCGGCTGCGCGGCCGGGCCCTTCAACGCGTCGGCGACCAGCCGGTCGGTGGCGGCGTCGAAGCCGCCCGGTGTCTGCAAGGCCTCGTCGCTCCACTGCAGGTCCGTCGCCTCGCCGGCGCGCAGCTTCTGCATCGCGGTGCGCCAGGTGTCGTCCTGGTCCGACGGCGACACCGTCGTGCGGCAGAACAAGGTCACGCTGGCGCCGGGCGCCAGCACCGGATTCGCACCGCGCGCCGGGTGGCAGCGCCAGTTCACGCCCGACCGGTAGCTGAGCGGGATCCGCACGGCGAGCTTGTGGGCCAGGATGGTGAAGCTGCCGCTGTTCTGCACCGTCAGGCCCCACAGCGCGGCCGTGCGCGATGGGGACTGGATCCACACGTTCGGTGCCGCCGGCGCGAGGCGCCCGCCGAACTCCGCGGCTTCGTCGCCCAGCGGCGGCTCGCCGGCCACCGGGTCGATCTTCAGGCTGCGCGACAGCTCGGCCTGCCAGCGGCCGGTGATGTCGCGGTACCGCGCGGCCTGCGGCAGCGTGTCGTCGATGACCTGCCCCAGTGTCGCGGTGGCCGGCAGGTGCTCCCCGGCGAGCTGGCGCAGGTGCACCGCGAAGAGCCCGCGGCGCAGCGCCTGCAGGCCGTTGCGGTCGCCGGGGGCCAGCTCGCGCCACACCGGCAGCAAGGCCCAGGCCGACCCCGGGCGGGCGCCCAGCCGCTGCTCGCGCAGGGCTTCCATCGGGTCGCGCCCCGGCCCGTGCAGATCGGCGAGGACGAACACGGCGAGCGCCAGCGCCGCCGCGAGAGCAGCCAGCAGCGGCGTCCAGCCGGACAGAATCGACCGGCGCGTTTGAGGTGCCGCTGCCGAGCCTGGCGCGGCCGGCGTGCGCGGCCGGCGCGTGCTGGGGTAGCGCGCGAGGCGCTTCGCCTCGACTTCGGCGGCCGCGGCGAGATCGGCTTCGGCCGCCGCCAGCAGTGGGTCGATGTCCGGCAGGTCCTGGGCGACGACGATGTGGCCGCAGTGCCCGCACTGCGTGTCGCGGGCCGGGTCGAGGGCAGCGCCGCAGGCGCGGCAGGGCCAGGCAGTGGCACGGCCGATGGCGCGCGGCGATGCGCCCATGCCGTCCAGCTGCAGCCGGAGCGAATGCGCCAGCCGCGGCATGTCGATCACCACCAGCGCGGTGCCGCACCAACTGCAGTGGTCGTCGCCGGCCGACGCGGCGCCGCCGCAGTTCAGGCAGTGCAGCGCGTGCTTCTCCTGCGCCAGCGCCTGCCGCTCGGCGACGCCCAGCGGGCGCACCAGCCCGCGTTCTGCCAGCAGGCCGCTGTGGCTGTGCAGGTGGCCGTGGCGGCGCGGGCACTCCAGCGCGGCGAACAGGCCGAAGCGCGACCGGTTCTGCACCTGCTTCAGCGTTGCGGCACAGCGCGGGCAGGCCGGGTGCGCGGCCTGCGCCTCGGCCAGCGGGCGGCCCGTGCCGGCCTCCATCTCGCGCAGCAGGCGCACCCAGCCGAAGCTGTCGAGCTGCACCGACTCGAACTCGTCGAACCACACGAGGCGGCAGTCGGGGCAATGCTCCACCGTGACCGGCAGTCCCTTGTGCGACGACAGCGACAGCACGCGCATCGGCGCGCTGCAGCGTGGGCAGGCGATGCGTCGGGCCACGCGCGGATCGGGGGTCTTGGCGGGAGTGTTCACGGCGGTGGCTTCAGCGCAGTGTCGCGATCGCGCGCGCCGCCAGCCGCCCGGCGCTGACCACCTGCGGGTGCGGATGCAGCGTGCACAGCTCGGCGATYGGGCCGAGCGCGCGCGTCGRCCGCTTCTCGATCTCCGCCGCGACGGCCTCGCCGAGGAAGAAGTCGGGGTCGGTGACGAGCCGGCGCAGCAGGGCCGTGTCGGTCAGGTCCAGCGACGGCACCAGGGCCATCACGACATCGTGGCCCGCGTGGCCGCCGATCAGCTCGCCGATCCAGCGCGACAGGCCGGCCTGGTCGGCCGCGACCGGCGAGCAGGCCGGGTGCAGTTCGCTGAGCCAGGTCTGCTGCCGCTTCGCGTCGTCGGCGGCCGCGAGGAAATCGGCCAGCGACGCGTAGACGATGCGCGAGTCGTCGTCATGGGCCAGGTAGAACACGCTGCCCCGCAGCGGCGAGCGGCTGGCGTAGACGTGGTGGTTGCTGGTCTCGGGGTCGTCGAGCACGATGCCGCCGAGCGCGGCGACGATCGGGTGGTACGTGAGCAAGCCGGTCCACTCGGTGGCCTGCGCGCGGTCGAGCAGGTTGAGCTCGACATCGAGCCGGCCGGCGTAGTCGCCGACGGCGATGCGGGCGAACCAGGGATCGAGTTCTGCAGGAAGGCTCATGTCCCCAAAGTATCGGCCCAGATGTTGCGCGCCCACGCGCCGGCATAGGCGCCCTCGGCCTCGTTGCGCTGCGCCGACACGCCGCCGGCGCCCGCCACCGGCTTGAAGGTCGACTCCGCCGCGACGTACTCGTGCACGCTCGCGACGTGGATCGCGTTCGTCTCGTCGACGAAGCTGTAGCAGGTGTTGGTCAGCATCGGGTGCTCGTTGACCGCGACGCCCGACAGCTGCGCGACGATCGCCGCGGCCGCCACCTTGGCATGCGCATTCGCCATGTGCGCGCTCTTCGGCATGCCGGGGGCGATCTGGATCGCGTCGCCGAGCACGTGCACGTCCTGCGCGGCCGTCGAGCCGAAATCGATGAAGTTCACGCGGCACCAGCGGTTCACCGCATTGGCCAGCCCGCTCTTCACCGCGAGCGCGCCGGCGCGCATCGGCGGCAGCACGTTCAGCACGTCGGCGCGCACGGCATCCTGCAGCTCGATGCGCAGCGTGCCCGCCGCCGCGTCGACGCCGATCACCTTGTGCTGCGGCCGGTACTCGACGATGCCCGGGTACAGGTCGCGCCACGCGGCCTTGAAGAGCGCGGGCTTCGAGACGACGTCGGGGTTGGCGTCGAGGATCAGCAGCTTCGAGCGCGGCTTGGCGCGCCGGAAATACGCTGCCACCACGCAGGCGCGCTCGTACGGCCCGGGCGGGCAGCGGTACGGCGACTCGGGGATCGTGATCGCGAACACGCCGCCGTCGGGCATCGCCTCGAGCTGCCGGCGCAGCGCGAGCGTCTCGGGCCCGGCCTTCCAGGCCTGCAGCACGCGGCCGTCGTCGTGCGCACGGCGCAGGCCCTCGACCTCGTCGAACATCAGCTCGATGCCGGGCGACAGYACCAGCTTGTCGTAGCCGATCGCCGCGCCGGAGGCGAGCGTCACCTGGCGGCGCCCGGCGTCGATCGCGGTGGCCTCGTCGCGCACCCAGCGCACGCCGTGGCGTGACGTGAGCGCGTCGTACGACAGCGTCAGTTCGTCGAGCGTGCGCGTGCCGCCCAGCACCAGGTTGGAGCCGGGGCAGGACACGAAGCGCGGCTGCGGCTCGATCATCACGACCTCGATGCGCTGTTGCGACAGCAGCCGCACGTAGCGCGCCGCGGTGGCGCCGCCGAAGCCGCCGCCGATCACCACCACCTGCGCACGCGCCGGCACGGCGGCCGGTGCCGCGCAACCGGCGACGAGCCCGAACGCGCCGGCCGTCGCCAGCAGGTCACGGCGCTTCATCGGGCCTGCGCGGCGAACCAGCCGGCCAGTTGCGAGAGTTGCGCCGGCGTGTAGCCCTTGGCGATCTGCGGCATCACGGTGCCGGGGCGGCTGCCATCGCGAAATCCGATGAGGCGTGCCAGCAGGTCGTCGCGCTCGCGCCCGCCCAGGCCGACGATCGCGCTGCCCGGTGCCCGGCGGCCGTCGGTGCCATGGCAGGCGGCACAGGTGGCGGCCAGCGAACGCAGCGCGAGCTCGTCGGCCGACAGCGCGGCCGAAGGGGCGGCCGCGGCGCTGCCGGCGACGGTCAACAGGGCCAGCGCGAACGCCAACCAGAGAGAGGGCTGCAAGGTCATGCGGGTGTCTCCTTGCACAGAATCCTACGGTTTTCGTCCCCTATGCGCAGCAGGGGCTTCGGCAGTGGTCGCTCTTGAGAGATGCTCCGTCGCCAACCCAGGAGAGACCGATGCCCCGACTTCACG
>NZ_JBFUFP010000399.1:0-4584 GCF_056403375.1 Rhizobacter sp. P2_H2 | reverse complement strand
GCCGCAGCCATGGCGCAGGTCTTCGTGAACGCCAGCGGCGAGAACAGGCGCCCCTCTTGCGCCTCGAGTGCGAACACCGGGACGAACGAGAGCGCGATGACCAGCAGCGAGAAGAAGAGCGCCGGCCCCACTTCCACGCACGAGTCGACCACGAGCACCCATCGCTCGGCCACCGTCGACGCCCGGCCGTGCCGCGCTTCGAACGCCTCGATGTGCTTGGCCATGTTCTCGACCATCACCACCGAAGCGTCCGTCATCGCGCCGATGGCGACGGCAATGCCGCCCAGCGACAGGATGTTCGCGCTGACGCCCTGCCAGTGCATCGTGACGAAGGCCGCGAGGATGCCGACGGGAAGCGCGACCACGGCCACCAGGGCCGAACGCAGATGGAACAGGAAGATGGCGCACACGACGGCCACGACGATGAACTCTTCGACGAGCTTGGAACCCAGGTTCTCGACAGCCCCGTCGRTGAGCTGGGAGCGATCATAGGTCTCGACCACTTCCACGCCGGCAGGCAGGCTCGGCTTGAGCGCAGCGAGCCTGGCCTTCACCGCCTCGATGGTCGTGCGCGCGTTCTTGCCGGAACGCATCACGATGACGCCACCCGCCACTTCACCTTCGCCGTCGAGTTCGGCGATGCCGCGGCGCATCTCCGGCCCGACCTGGACGGTCGCCACGTCGCGCAGGAGGACAGGCGTTGCAGTCGACACCGCCAATGGAATGGCACGGAAGTCGTCGAGGGACCTCAGGAAGCCGCGCGAGCGCACCATGTATTCGGCCTCGGCCATCTCGACGACCGAGCCGCCCGACGCCTGATTGGCGTTCTTCAGGGCGTCCGTCACCATCGCCTGGGTGACACCGAATCCCCGCATTCGATCCGGATCCAGCACCACCTGGTACTGCCTGACCATGCCGCCGAGGCTCGCCACCTCGGCCACGTCGGGGACCGTCTTCAACTCGAACTTCAGGAACCAGTCGTTCAGCGCGCGCAGCTGCCCGAGGTCGTTCCTTCCCGTCCGGTCGACGAGCGCGTACTCGTAGATCCAGCCCACGCCGGTGGCGTCGGGCCCGAGGGCCGCGGTCGCACCGGGTGGCAGCTTGCCCTGGACCTGGTTGAGGTACTCCACCACCCGTGAGCGTGCCCAGTACGCGTCGGTCCTGTCGTCGAAGAGGACGTAGACGAACGAGTCGCCGAAGAACGAGTAGCCGCGCACGGTCTTCGCCCCCGGGACACCGAGCATCGTGGTCGTCAATGGGTACGTCACCAGGTCCTCGACGACCTGCGGCGGCTTGCCCGGGTAGGTCGTCCGCACGATGACCTGCGTGTCCGAGAGATCCGGAATCGCGTCGACCGGGGTGGCCCTGACAGCCCAGACACCGGCTGCGATCAGGAACACCGTCGCCAGGAGCACCAGGAATCTGTTCCCGACCGACCAGCGGATGAGTGCGGCAATCACTTCGCACCCCCCGGCGCGCTCATGCTGCCCGTGACCGAACGCAGCCGAGCCTCGGAGTCGATGAGGAACTGGCCGCTGGCCACGACCTGCTCACCTTCCGTGAGCCCCTGCGTGACCTCGATGTCGTCGCCCACCTCGAGGCCGAGGACGACGTCGCGGCTCTCGAAGGAGCCGTTCTCCCTGCGCACCAGGACGATGGCGCGCCTGCCGGTGCGGATGACGGCCTCCGACGGCACCACCAGCCGAGACGAGCCGGGGCCGATGACCTGCAGGCGCAGCAGCATCCCCGGCGTCAGCTTTGCGTCCTTGTTGTCGACCTCGAAGCGAGCCTGCAGCGTGCGCGTGCTCGAGCTCACCTGCGGCAGGATTTCCTTCAGCTCGCCTTCGAATGCGAGCGAGGCATCGGCTTGCAGAACCGCCTTGACCTTCTGGCCGCGTGCCAGGCGGATCGCCTGGGCCTCGGGCACCTCTGCAACGGCCCACACCTTCTCGAGGCCGTCGATCCGGAACAGCGTCGTGCCCGGAGCAAYGGCCGCGCCTTCACGCACCCCGAGCTCTGCGATGACGCCGCTGACCGGTGCGCTGAGCGGGAAGCGTGCTTGCGCCGTCCCTGCCGATTCGCTCTGGCGGATGAGCCCGTCGGGGATGGACATGGCGCGCATGCGTTCTCGAGCGGCGTTCACGAGGTCTTCCGACACGCCGGCGCGCTTCAGCGCGAGCCATTCGTTCTGCGGCCCGAGCCACTCGGGGGCGAACACGGTCGCCAGCACCTGGCCCTGGCGGACCCGCTCCATGGGCGCACGCACGGCAAGATGCTCGATGAAGCCGGCCACGCGCGTCTGGACGGCCACGGCGAGGCGCTCGTCGAACTGCACCGTACCGACGGCATCGAACGACGACGACACCGGGGCCTTCCGCGCTGTCGCGACCCGGATGCCGAGGTTCTGCTGCACCGTCGGACTGACCTTGACGCCGGAGTCGCCGGCCTCGTCGGCGTAGACAGGCACGAGCTGCATGTCCATGAACGGTGACTTGCCGGGCTGGTCGAACCGTTGGCCCGGGACCATGGGATCGTGCCAGTACAGCACCTTCCGTCCCTCGGGACTGGAAGCGGCCGGGGCGGCGCCCATCGGCATGTCCGCAGCACCGCTCGTGTGCCGGCCGGCGTAGAAGCCGGCGGCGGCGAGGACTGCTGCGCCCAGCACCGACAGCGCAATGGCTTGAGCACGCTTCATCGAGCGCCTCCGTTGACGAGGGGTTTGTAAGCCAGCTGCGCCTGGGTCTTCGCGAGCTCGCGCTGCAGCGAGAGCAGCTTTCGCCGGGCCTCGACCTCCATGTGGCGTGCCTCGAACAGCAACGCCAGCGTCACCTGGTTCGAGCGGTATCCGGCCAGCGCGGCAGCGGTGCGTTGCTGTGCCGCAAGCACGACCGACGATTGGTAGCGTTGAACGCGCTCGGTCAGGCGCTGGGCGTCGCCGGCCAAGCCGCGGTACTCGGCTTGAGCGGCGCGTGTCGCCTCCGCGAGATGGGCCTCGGCCTTCTCGATCAAGGCCAGTCTTGCAGCGGTCTCGCGGTCCTGGCGTTCAGCGGGCGCCACCGGCAAGGGGATGCTCACGCCGAAGGACACCATGTCGGCATAGCCGGTGCGCTGGGCGTAGGAGACCTCCCAGGACCAGTTCGGCCCGCGGTTGCTGGCGGCGACGGCAGCGTCCTGTCGAGCCAGCTCCACGTCGCGTTGCGCCAGCAGGACCGTCGGGTGGGCTTCGATGAAGGCTCGCTCGTCGACAGCGGCCGGTTCCACCGGAACCGCGAGCTCGTCCACCGGGATGCCGACCCAGCGCTCGAGGGACACGCGTGCGGCGCCCTGCTGCTGCCTCGCCTGCGCCGACTCGTCCTCGGCCATGCCCTGAGCGCCGGTCGAGGCCAGCACCTCCTGGCTGCTGCCGGCGGACGAGGACAGCCGCCCCTTGGCGGCCTCCAACTCTTCGTGGACGTGGTGCTCCGACAGCGTCGTGAGCTTGAGCGCCTCGCCGCAGAAATAGGCGTCGAGGTAGGCGAGCACCGTCTGCAGGCGAACCTCGGCCGCCGTGGCCTGGGCCGAAACGAGCTCCCGGCCGATCGTGGCGTCGGCCGCAGCCTGGCGTGCAGCGCGCTTCTCGGCCGACACCCACTCCTGGCCGATGCCGATGCGCTTCATGGTCATCGAGTCGCGGGTCGTGCCGAGGCGGTCTGCACCCGTCACGGGGAGGTTGTCGACGCCGGCGCGCAGCGTCGGGTCGGGAAGCTGACCCGCTGCGCGGGCCGTTTCCGAAGCACTGGCGACGCCGGCACGTGCCGACCGAACGGCTTCGGAGCGCTGCAGGGCCAGGTCGAGCGCCTGGGTGAGCGTCAGAGGTGCCGCGGCGGCCAGGGCCGGCAGCAGGGCCGCGGCCAAGGCGGCCGCGCGCAGGGGATGGGTGAACATGGGAACTCCGAAAGCAAACGGGCTGTTTGCTGGCGAACGGGCAAGCCGCACCAGCGCCGGTCAGTTGACGGAGGGGTCAGACGCGAAGCCTGAGCGTGGACAGGAAGAGGGGGTCGGGCGGAGGACGGGTCTGCGCAGTGGCGGCCATCGGCAATGCGATGGCCTCTGCGGCATCGAGCACCACGGGCAACTCGAGCACCTGGACGACAACCGGCAGCGTCGCTGCGGGAAGCTTGACGGCTTCGAACGACTGGGCCGTGCCCGCGGCGTGCTGGTGGCACAGCACGGGTTGCTCCCGGTCCATGCCTTCGCACGGCTGACCCGCGGCCATCATCGCAGCCATCGCTTCGGCGTCGCCCTGTCCCGGGCAGGCGTAGCTCGCCAACGCAAGCTGTGAAAACAGCAGCGAGAGCACCACGAAGAGCGTGGTCGTCAGGCGGAGGGCGGAACGGCGTGCCATGGGCAGCCGGAGTGTAGCGCCCGCATACTTCCAGGCTGAAGACCCATGTTCACCTTCCTGAAGACCACCCCCTGGGCCTACCCCACGCTCGAGGTCGCGCACATCGTCGGCATCGCGCTGCTGCTGGGCAACCTGATCGCGCTCGAGGTGCGCGTGTTCGGCCGCGCCGCCGCCCTGCCCGTCCCCGCGCTGGCCCGGCT
>NZ_JBFUFP010000398.1:0-4590 GCF_056403375.1 Rhizobacter sp. P2_H2 | reverse complement strand
GGCAGCACCCCCACAACGCCGGCCGCGGTGTCATTCCCAGTGGCCTGCAACACGCCTTGGGTGAACTGCGTTGCGGCTGCCGCAGCATTCGCCAAGGACTGGATCTTCTCGACCCCGTCCTTTGACGTCCAGTACTGGTAGCCGGCAGAACCGAGCAGCGCGGTGCCGGCCACGATGTTCACAACAGGCTGCGCTTCCTTGGGCAGGTAGTTGGGCACGACCGCCAGGAAGTTGAAGGCCTCGCCGATCATCCCCGCCAGCTTCTCGCCCATGATGCCGGTGCGGCCTCCGCCTTGCGACGACGCCTCATCCCCATCCTCCCTTTGCGCGACGGCTCGTTGCGTCACCGAGCCCCAACTCGCCATCGCGCGGCGCTGCGCCTGCATGCGCGGCGAGCGGTGGATGTGGTCGGCCAGCAGTTGCCGCGCAGCCCTCGGCACCGAGGTTTCGTCAGCGGGCATCGCCGCGGGCTTGCGGAGCTGGGTCGCGTCGCGGCGGGCGCTGTGATTTGTTGTCATGGTGGCTCCGGGTTGGCGCCGAGCTTCACGTTCCGGCAGATCCAGCCTAAGGGGCCGGGCCGTGATGCACCATCAGCACGTGACGGACAAAGGCCTGCCGTTTTGCTGAGATGGGGCTTCCCACAGCCCCGCCGATGAAGGCCTGGACTTTGACCACCACCCGCGCGACTGACCGAAGTCCACCCTCGTCAGCCCGAGCGGCCATCCGCAAACCCGAGGTGAGGACACCGTCATTCGACAGCCGCAGATTCGTTCTCCGTGTGCCGGTCAGGCTCCGTGGTGCGGAGGATTTCGTTCAGAACGGAAGTGGCGTAGTTCCCGGCGCGCAAAGAGAACGTGAGCGCCAGTTGATGGGCTTGCGGCCATTCCCATGACATGTCCGCCGGGCTCGCCACCAGGCTGCGGCGCTCCTGATCCAGGCCGGCGTGCTCCATGCCGTCGCACAAGGTGGCGTGACGTTCAGCCACGCCGTTTTCCAGAGCCTGCGCTTGATCGGTGGTGATCACGCGGCCTCGTCCCCAGAGCGGTCCGGTGGGTCGGCCTGCCTCGTCCATCACGTCACCAGGCAGGGTCTTGCCCCAGAGTCCCTGTTGAACTCGCAGCGCCAGCACTTCATTGAAGACGAAGGAGCGCACCGCCGACAGGTAGATGCCCTTCTTCTTCGGGTTGCGCACGCGGATCTCGCGCGCCAGCATGGCGCGGCCCTGCATCACGTTGCCACCGTCGTGGCCGAAACGCTGGGCGCCGAAGTAGTTGGGCACGCCATGGGACGCAACAGCCTGGAGGTTGGCCTCGATGGCGTCGCGGTTGCCGGTCACGTCACGCAGCACGATGCGAAATCGGTTGCCCTGCAGATCGCCAGGGCGCAGCTTCTTCACGTGGCGGCTCTGACCCAGTACCTTGAATTCCGGGTGCTGAAGCAGGGTCAGGTCGGGCGTCTCGCCCTTCGGCAGATAGATGCTGAACCACTGACGGGTGATGGCGTAGCGGTCCTTGAGGCCGGCATAGCCCACGTCTCTTTCCTGCACGCTGGCGGCCTCGGCCAGCTGCTGGGCGACGAAGGCGGTGTTGGCACCGTTCTTCTCAATGTCCAGCCAGAGGTGTTCGCCCTCACCGGAGGGCTGCTGCAGCGGCAGTTCGGTCACGATGAAATCCTCGTTGAGGAGTTTCAGCGTGGCGCTGGCGCCGCTGGCCGGATAAGCGTTGGGCCACTGCGGCAAGGTCGTGTAGTGAGCGTCGGTCATGAGCAGTCTGGCGGCACCAGCCGTGGACAGGGACGGGCTGCCTGGCCGACCGGGGGCAGTCCAGGCCGCGATTCTCTCCTGACCCGCATGCCTTGACTTCTTCCCGATCTGTTTCGCCGGCGCATCGTTCGCTTCGCATCCGCGGCGGTCCACCGCCTGCCCCGCCGTCAATCTGGCGCCTGACCCACGATGGGCCGCAAACCAAGGACGCCACCATGCCAATTGACCACCGATACGGTTCCCCTCCGCGCAGCTACTCGTACGCCCCCTCGCAGCCAAGCCATTCGCCGCAGCCGTCGCACGGCTACGGGCAGCCGCCGCAGCAGCCCTACGGCTACGGGCCGGCGCCTTCGTCGCACGAGCAGTGGGGCGGACCTTCCCAGTCGCGGACCAGCCACGCCAGCAGCACGAGCCGTCCGCGCACGCGCGCGCCGCATCACCTGTCCGACGGCGAATCGGACAGCGAGAACCCGAACGTGCTGTACCGCTCGCTCCGCCGTGACGAGGACCCGCGCCGGGGCCTGCGGCCGCCGGACGGCTTCGACCCGTCACTGACCGCCAGCCAGCACATCACGGCCGGCAGCAAGTCGAAGCGGAAGAGCGAGTTCGTCTCGGCCACGCGCAGCGCCAAGGTGGCCTCGGCCTGGGCCGCCGAGGGCCCGCCGGGCGGACGCGTGGCACGCTTCAACAAGCCGCGCGGCCAGGAGTCCTACGACATGACCGATCCCGACCAGGCGCGGCATGTGTTCCCCACCGGCAAGGGCTCCAGCCTGAACACCGCGAAAGCCTCGCAGGAGGTGGTGATCCGCGGCCACATTCCCGCGGACCACGTCACCGATGTCTGGGACGCGCACCGGGTGACCATGGAGCAGTACCACGAGGCCAGCGCGGACACCGTGCCGGGCTTCGAACGCAAGAGCCGCTCGCGCACCAAGGCGGATGGCCCACCGAAGCCGGTCGTGCTCACTGAATGGGTGCCGCCAGGCGATCCCTACTACTATCGTCGCTGACGCCCAGGGGCCGGACATGTCAATGTCGCTCGACGGATATTGGGCCACCACGTGCCCCGCTAGAACCCCCGGCCCCCCCCCATCACCCGGTTCTCCCCATACAGCAACGCCCGCATCCCCTCCAGGTCGCCCTTGTGGATGACCTCGATCGGGAACGCCGCCCCCTGGGCCAGCGACGCGAAGCGCGCGTCGACGATGCCCTGCTCGCCCAGCTGCGCCAGCGTCGGTGCTCCCTCCATCCGGCACGACTTCACCACCACCAGCCGTTCCGCATTGAGCCGCCGCGCCAGGTCGAGCGCGATGCTGTCCGACGTGACCTCCCAGTTGGTCTGCCCATCCGGCTGCTCGCGCTGCAATTCAAAGGGAAGCCACAACGCCGTCTGCCCCTTGTGCAGCACGCGCCGGATGTCGCTGCGGCTCGTCGCCAGCTGCAGCGCGGGGTTCAGCGCGTTGAACTGGTAGGCGGTCTGCGCCATCGCCAGCACCGCCATGTTGTGCGCCGCCAGGTCGTTGAACTGCCAGTGCGATTGCAGGCGCCGCACTTCGTCGGCCAGGCTGCCGCCGCCGCACACCAGCGTCACGCGCCCTCCCCCCAGCTGCGCCAGCAGGTCCAGCCACTGCGGCAACACCGGGTCGGCACTCAGGCTGCCGCCGAGCTTGACGACCCACATCAGCGCAGCTCCATGTCGAGCAGCATCGCCACCGCCACGCTCGGCGCGCACACCTGCGCCCAGGCCGCCACCGCCGGTGCGGCACCGAGTGCCAGGCGGGCCAGGTCGCTGCCGTAGCGGCGGCACGCGCAGGCCGCGCCGTGCGCGGCGGCCAGCACGTCGGCCACCAGGAAGTCGCCGCACCCCGCACTGACGACGACGGCATCGGCCGACATCCGGTGCATCGCCATCACGCGCTGCAGCTGCGCGCCCAGTTCGTCCACCTGCGCGGCGCGCCAGTCCTGCGCGAACACCAGCCACTCGCCGTCGCAGGCATCGCGCGCATCCATGCCGATCATCCGCGCCAGCCGCTTGCGCGTGGCCGGCAGGTCCTTCGGCGCGTTGTCGGCGCTCGGGTACAGGTCGTGCGCCGGGTCCAGCTCGCCGGTCAGGCGGTACACGTCGGCCACGGTCGCGAAGTACTCGTTCATCACGTTGAGCCGCTCGCCGCGCCACGGGATCTGCCGCGCCAGCCCGCACAGCGGCGTGCGCACCACGCCCTGGTAGACGAGCTCGCCTGTCGCCAGGCGCTGCACGTCGCTGCGCGCCTGCGTGACGACCTGCCCATGCCTGAACGCGATGATGTCGGTGGTGGTGCTGCCGATGTCGAGCAGCACGCCGTCGCCCAGTTCGCGCGCCGCGTGCATCGCGGTGGCCAGCCAGTTGGCCGACGCGATGTGCTGCCACTGCGCGGCCACGCGTTCGCCGTCGCACCAGCCCTGGTCGCCGGTGAAGAACTGCACCGCCGCATCGGGCCAGGCCTCGCACAGCAGCGCCGCGATGCGCTGCACGCCGGCCTCGCGGTGCTCGAACAGGTCGACCATCTCGCCCGTCATCGTCACCGCATGCCGGGCCTGCACGGCCGCGGGCCAGCGCTCACGGGCCGATTGCAGCGCGCGCTCCAGGTGCTCGATGCCCTGCCACAGCGGGCAGGCCCATTGCGCGACATCGACCACGCGGCCGCGCTGCAGCAGGCAGGCCTTGACGTGCGCGCCGCCGATGTCCCAGCCGACGACGGTGGCGTCATCCATGGGCATGCTCGCGCAGCAGGTCGGCCGCGAGGTTGCGGCCGAGCGCCGCCGACAGGCCCACGTAGGCGCAGGTGACG
>NZ_JBFUFP010000397.1:0-4590 GCF_056403375.1 Rhizobacter sp. P2_H2 | reverse complement strand
ACCTCGCACCAGTCGGCATGATGGGCCCGGCCTGCAGCGCATTCGTCAATGTCGTCCTGGCCCAGCGCCAGCTCGGACCCGTGTCGGACATCGGCACCGTGGTCGCCGGTCATCTGGTGGGCCGGGCCGCCGCCCCCGATCTGCGCGACTGCCATGGCGTGCTGCGCGTGTCCAGGAAGATCTGGAAGGCCGCGCGCGACACGCGGCGGCAGGCCATGCTGCACCTGATGAAAGCCCCCTCGACCTGCGAACGACAGGCGCTGGAAAGGCTTCGCTGGATCAAACTGGGCCAGATATTCGACATCGTCAGCCTGGAGGAAGCAGCCCAACTGGCCGACTTGCACAGCCATTGGCTGCTGCAAGACCCTGCAGCCCTTCACTTTCAGTGAAACCCGCGGCCTAGCGCAGATCCCCCGCCAGCGACGCCAGCGTCTCCGGGCCGATCGCCACATGCGCCGGGTAGTTCGTGTGGTCGCAACCCAGCTTGCAGGCCGCCCCGGCGCGCAGCGCCTCGCGTGCGGCGGGCGGAAACTCGAAGCGCAGGAAATGCACCGCCGAGGTCTTCTCGTCGGTCTCGCGGTCGAGGTCTTCGTCGGCGATCGCGTAGACGCGCGGGTGGCCCTCGACCTCGACGAACATGCGGTCCTCGATGCCGATCAGCCGCGCCAGTTCGCGGCGGCGCTCGTGCACGTCGGGGTACTCGATCAGCATCGTCGCCTTCCAGTTGCCGCCGTCGGGCAGCAGCGGCGCGTAGGCCTCGATCTCGCCCTGGATGCCGGCTTCGTCGAAGATCTTCTCGATGTGCAGCATCTCCTGGATCTGGCGGCGGATCGTCTGCTCGTCCTCGAACTGCACGGTGACGTGCTCGCCCAGCGCCACCGAGCGCCGCCGCCGGTGCGCGATGAAGCCGGCCCGCTGCGCGGTGCGTATCTTCGCGTAGGCCTCCAGCGTCAGCAGGCTGTCCTTCGTGATCATCTCGATCGCTCCCTCAGAGTCCGTAGGCGATGCGCACCAGGCTCAGCGGGTGCGCAAGCTTCGACGCCGGCGCGCCTTGCTGCGCCATGCCCTGCGCGATGTGGTGCCCGGCCAGCGCGCAATCGGAGCTGATGTAGTCCGGCTCGTTCATCGCCATCGCCTTGAACACCGGCCGGCCGATCTTCATCGCGACCGGGTGGTACGGCGTCTTCACGCCATAGGTGCCGGCATGCCCGGAGCAGCGCTCCACCGTGTTGAGCTGCACCGATACCCGCTGACCGATCAGCTTCAGCACCTCCTCGGTCTTCCTGCCGATCTTCTGCACCCGGCCGTGGCAGGGAATGTGGTAACTCACCTTGCCGAGCGGCTGCTTGAAGTCGGTCTTCAGCAGGCCGTCCTTGTGGCGCGCCATCAGGTACTCGAACGGGTCGAACATCGCCTCCTGCACGCGCTTCACGTCCGCGTCGTCGGGGAACATCAGCGGCAGCTCCTGCTTGAACATCAGCGTGCAGCTCGGGATCGCGCTCAGGATCGCGAAACCCTCCTTCGCGTAGCGCGCGAGCACCGGCACGTTGGCCTCCTTGTGCTTCGCCACCGCATCGAGGTCGCCGAGCTCCAGCTTCGGCATGCCGCAGCACGACTCCTTCTCGACGATCTCGTACGGGATGTCGTTGTGCGCCAGCACCTTCAGCAGGTCATGGCCGATGCCGGGCTCGTTGTAGTTGACGTAGCAGGTCGCGAAGATCGCCACCTTGCCGGGCGTGCGCTCGCCGTTCGTCACCGCCACGGCTGCCCCTTGCTTCTTCGCGCTCCAGCGGAAGCGGCTCGCGGCGAGATCGGGCAGCCAGGCCTCGGGGTGCACGTGCAGCGTGGCGTCGAGCAGCTTGCGCATCGGCTTCGTGCGGTTCAGCGCATTCGCCACCTGCACCACCACCGGGATGCCGGCGAACTGGCCGTGCACGTCGGTCGACGCGAGGAAGCGCTCGCCGGCGCCGACCTCGCCCTTCTTGAACTTGATCGCCTTGGCACGCAGCATCGTGTGCGGGAAGTCCAGGTTCCACGGGTGCGGCGGAACATACGGGCACTTCGTCATGTAGCAGAGGTCGCACAGGTAGCACTGGTCGACCACCTTCCAGTAGTCCGGCTTCGCGACGCCGTCGACCTCGCCGGTCGAACTCCCGTCGACCAGGTCGAACAGCGTCGGGAACGACTGGCACAGGCTCACGCAGCGCCTGCAGCCATGGCAGATGTCGAAGACGCGCTCCATCTCATGGAGGCACGCCCCCTCGTCGTAGAACGAGGGGTTCTTCCAGTCGACCGGATGGCGTGTGGGCGCTTCGAGGTTCCCTTCGCGGGTCATGCTGTTGTCAATCGACCAGCGCGTCCAGTGCCTTTTGATATCGGTTCGCGTGTGAGCGCTCGGCCTTGGCCAGCGTCTCGAACCAGTCGGCGATCTCGTCGAAGCCTTCGGTGCGCGCCTGGCGTGCCATGCCCGGGTACATGTCGGTGTACTCGTGCGTCTCGCCGGCCACCGCGGCCAGCAGGTTCTGCCGGCTCGAGCCGATCGGCAGCCCGGTCGCCGGGTCGCCCACGGCCTCCAGGAACTCGAGGTGGCCGTGCGCATGGCCGGTCTCGCCCTCGGCCGTGGAGCGGAACAGCGCCGCCACGTCGTTCTGCCCTTCGATGTCGGCCTTGTTCGCGAAGTAGAGGTAGCGGCGGTTGGCCTGCGACTCGCCGGCAAACGCATCCTTCAGGTTCTGCTCGGTCTTCGATCCTTTCAATCCCATGGCGCTCTCCAGCTAGTGAATGAAGTGGACCGGCGAACCGTAGCGCGACCGCCGGCGCGCGGCAAATACAAAGCTTCAATGCAGTGCATAGCAGACGGCTATGTTTTCTGCGGGTAAACGAGCAAGGAAAAATCGCGAGGAAGGAAAATCGCCGAACCGGTCATCCCAGCCCGAGCAGCTGGCGCGCCAGGTGGTTGAGCCGCCCGCCCGGCGACGCCAGGTCGTGCAGCACGGTGAAGTGGTTGGCGCCGGGGATGCGCTCGCACACCGGCACCGCGCGCTCGCCCCAGGCGATGCGGATCGCGTCGTTCTGCAGCAGGAATTCCTCGCTCTCGTCACCCCCGACGACAGCGCACAGCACGCCGTTCGGTGCCGGCATCGCCACCGGGCTCAGCTTCGCGGCCAGCGCCGGCGTGAGCCGCAGGTCGTCCGCGAGGAAGGGCGCGCGCCGCACCGGCTCCAGGTCGAACACGCCGCTGACCGCCAACGCGCCGCGCACCAGGTGCGGCGGCAGGTCGATTCCCACCTGGGGCCATTCGCAGTTCAGCAGCATCGCCGCCAGGTGGCCGCCGGCCGAGTGCCCGGCCACGATGATGCGCAGCGGGTCGCCGCCGTACAGCGCCGCGTTGCGCCACACCCAGGCCAGCGCCTTGACCATCTGCAGCGCGATGGAATCGACGCCCACCGGCGCCCCCCGCGCGCCGGGGCACAGCGCGTAGTTCGGCACCACCACCATGGCGCCGGCATGCACGAAGGTCGGCGCGAGGAAGGAATGCTGGGATTTGTCCAGCGAGCGCCACCAGCCGCCGTGGATGAACACCAGCACCGGGGCGCCGGCGCGTGCGGCCGGGAAGATGTCGAGCGTCTCGTTCGGCCCGTCGCCGTACGGCACGTCGATGCGCCGCGACAGCCCGTCGCGCGACAGCGCCGACGCGCGCGCCCACCGCTCGAAGATCGCCGGGTGCTCCGGATGGCGGGCCCGGTTGTCGTATTGCCGGTCGAGGCGGTCAGGATCGAATCGGGCCATGCAGTCTCCGCGGTGCCGGCGCAGGGGTGCCGGATGGGGGCGTTTCTAACCCGCCCGCCGCCGCAGGGCAAGCCGGCGCAGGTCACCGATCGAAACCGGCGCGGCGGCGGCGCCACGGCAGAATGCGCCATCGCTACGAGGCCCGCATGCACGCACGCCCCCCTTGCCCTTCCCGCGGATTCACGCTGATCGAGCTGATGGTCGTGGTGGCCGTCATCGCCATCCTCGCCACGCTGGCCATGCCCAGCATGCAGGGCCGGCTGGTGCGCGGGCAGCTGGTCGATGCGGTCAAGCTGGCCGACATCGCCAAGGCGCCGGTGGCCGCCGCCTGGAGCACCACCAAGACGCTGCCGCTGGACAACGCCGCCGCCGGGCTGCCGGCGAGCGACAAGATCGTCAGCACGCTGGTGAGTTCGGTGGCGGTCGAATCGGGCGCGATCCAGATCACCTTCGGCAACCAGGCCAACGGCGCGATCCGCGGCAAGACGCTGACGCTGCGTCCGGCCGTCGTCGAAGACGCACCGGTCGTGCCGGTCTCGTGGGTCTGCGGCCATGCGCCGGTGCCGGCCAAGATGACGGTCAAGGGCCTCGACAAGACCGATGTGCCGACCAACTTCCTGCCGGTGAACTGCCGCTGAGCGCATCGCCCCAAGCTGGCACGAAGATCGCTTCCATGCCCTCGCCTGGCCGGAAATCCCGCGCCGGGCGGTCGTCCCCGCGGTTTCGGGGCGATCCGGAAACATGGAGTTCACATGATTGACAAACAACGTCACCGTTCCCCGGCCCCGCACGGCTTCCTGC
>NZ_JBFUFP010000396.1:0-4598 GCF_056403375.1 Rhizobacter sp. P2_H2 | reverse complement strand
GCGCAATCGCGCGACGGCAACGGCTATGCGGTGTTCGGCAAGGTCGTCTCCGGCATGGAGGTCGTCGACAAGATCCGCGCCGTACAGACCGGCAACAAGGGCCCGCACCAGGACGTGCCGGTCCAACCCGTCATCATCAAGCAAGCCACGCTGGAGAAATAACATGAGCAAACTCGTCGACCTGGTCACCAACCACGGCACCATCCGCATCGAACTCGACGACGTGAAAGCGCCGCTGTCGGTCAAGAACTTCCTCTCGTACGTCGAGAAGGGCCACTACGCCGGCACGGTGTTCCACMGCGTCATCAAGGGCTTCATGATCCAGGGCGGCGGTTTCGAGCCCGGCATGAAGCAGAAGCCCACCGATGCACAGATCCAGAACGAAGCCGGCAACGGGCTGAAGAACGACCACTACACGCTCGCGATGGCACGCACCAGCGTGCCGCACTCGGCCACCGCGCAGTTCTTCATCAACGCGACCGACAACGACTTCCTGAACTTCAAGTCCGAGACGCCGTCCGGCTGGGGCTATGCGRTGTTCGGCAAGGTCGTGTCGGGCCATGAGATCGTCGACAAGATCGAGCAGGTGAAGACCGGCAACAAGGGCGGCCACAGCGATGTGCCGCTCGAAGACGTCGTGATCACCGAAGCCAAGGTGGTCTGACCCGCTCCTCTTTTCGCCTACCCGCATCAACCTCCTGCAGTACCGGGGTTCCATGTCGCGCCAGACCGCCGTTGCGCCGCCTCCCTTGCCCAGCCTCTGGGAGTACGCAGCGCCGGTCGACTGGCGCTGCGTGGACTTCATCTCCGACCTGCACCTGAGCGCCGACACGCCGCGCACCTTCGACGCCTGGTCGGCCTACCTGCGCACGACCGATGCCGATGCGGTGTTCATCCTCGGCGACCTGTTCGAGGTGTGGGCCGGCGACGACAGCCGCCACGACGAGTTCGAGGCCCGCTGCGCGAACGAGCTGGCCGAGGCGGCGTGCCGCCGCACGGTCGGCTTCATGGCGGGCAACCGCGATTTCCTGGTCGGGCTCGACATGCTGCGCGACTGCGGCGTGGTCGCGCTGCCCGACCCGACGGTGCTGCAGGCCTTCGGGCTGCGCGTGCTGCTGACGCATGGCGACGCGCTGTGCCTGGACGACACCAAGTACCAGCAGTTCCGCGCGCTGGTGCGCAGCGAGGCCTGGCAGCAGGATTTCCTCGCGAAGCCGCTCGACGAGCGCCGCCGCTTCGCGCGCGCGGTGCGCAACGAGAGCGAGCAGCTCAAGCGCCAGCTCCCGACGCCGATGGACTGGGCCGATGTCGACGGCGCCGCCGCGGTGCGCTGGCTGCATGAAGCGGGCGCGACGACGATGGTGCACGGCCACACGCACCACCCGGGGAGCGAGCCGCTGGCGCCGGGCATGCTGCGCCATGTGCTCAGCGATTGGGAGCTCGACCACCCGCCGCTGCGCGCCGAGGTGCTGCGCCTGAGCGCGCGCGGCTTCAGGCGCATCACGCCGCCAGGCGTGTCCCTGTGACCATGCCGCCAGGCGTGGCGCTGCCTTCCTGAGCCGCCGTGCTGGGGCGCCTGGCTTCGGCATGGCGGGGGTGGCGCGAGCGCCGCACCTTGGCGCGCCGGCCGATTCCCGATGAACTGTGGGCCGAGACGCTCGAACGCTACCCGTTCCTCGGCGACCTCGATGAGGCCGATGCCGCGCAGTTGCGCCGCTTCGCGACGCTGTTCCTCGCCGACAAGCAGTTCCACGGCACGCACGGCGTGGTCGTCAGCGACGCGATGGCGGTCGCGATCGCCGCACAGGCCTGCCTGCCGGTGCTCAAGCTCGGGCTCGACTGGTACGACGGCTTCGTGCTGATCGTCGTGCACCCCGACGAGATGCTCGCAAAGCGCGAGGTCGTCGACGACGACGGCATCGTGCACGAGTACGAAGAGGCGCTCACCGGCGAGGCGCCCGGCGCCGGGCCGATGACGCTGTCGTGGCGCGATGTCGCCGATGCGCAGGAAAACCCGGAGGACGGAAGCGGCTGGGCCTACAACGTCGTGATCCACGAGTTCGCGCACGTCATCGACATGCGCGACGGCCGCTCCGACGGCATCCCGCCGCTGCCGGACAAGCAGGCCCACCTGCGCTGGCGCGAGGTGATGCCGGCGAGCTATGAACGCTTCTGCAGCGAAGTGGATGGCGACGAGGACATCTTCATGGACCCGTACGCCGCCGAAGGCCCGGACGAGTTCTTCGCGGTCGCCTGCGAGACCTTCTTCGTCGCACCGCTCGACCTGCAGGCGTGGGACGCGCCGCTGTACGAGCTGCTGCGCGACTTCTTCGGGCAGGATCCGGCAGCGCGCTTTCCGCTCGCGGATCCGTCGATCACCTGACGCGCCATGAGAAACGGGGCCCGCAGGCCTCGTTCCGGATCACGACTCGCGAAGATCAGGCCGTCGCCGGCTCCGCCTTCGGCTTGTCGATCTTCTTCGCCGGCTGGATGTCGAGCACCGTCTTGCCGTCGGCGTCCACGTCCACCGTCAGGCGGCCACCGTCGACCAGGCTGCCGAACAGCAGCTCGTCGGCCAGCGCACGACGGATCGTGTCCTGGATCAGGCGTTGCATCGGCCGCGCACCCATCAGCGGGTCGAACCCCTTCTTCGCGAGCAGCTTGCGCAACCCGTCGGTGAACGTGACCTCGACCTTCTTCTCCGACAGCTGGCCCTCGAGCTGCAGCAGGAACTTGTCGACCACCCGCAGGATGATCTCTTCGTTCAGCGCCCGGAAGCTGACCGTCGCGTCGAGCCGGTTGCGGAACTCCGGCGTGAACAGGCGCTTGATGTCGGCCATCTCGTCGCCCTGCTCGCGGGAGTTCGTGAAGCCGATCGTCGACTTGTTCATCGTCTCCGCGCCCGCGTTCGTCGTCATGATGATGATGACGTTGCGGAAATCGGCCTTGCGCCCGTTGTTGTCGGTCAGCGTGCCGTGGTCCATCACCTGCAGCAGCACGTTGAAGACGTCCGGATGCGCCTTCTCGATCTCGTCGAGCAGCAGCACCGCATGCGGCTTCTTCGTGATCGCCTCGGTCAGCAGGCCRCCCTGGTCGAAGCCGACGTAGCCCGGAGGCGCACCGATCAGGCGGCTCACGGCATGGCGCTCCATGTACTCGCTCATGTCGAAGCGGATCAGCTCGATGCCCAGGATGAACGCGAGCTGCTTCGCGACCTCGGTCTTGCCGACGCCGGTCGGGCCGCTGAACAGGAACGAGCCGATCGGCTTGTCGGGCTTGCCGAGACCGGAGCGCGCCATCTTGATTGCTGCCGCGATCGCCTCGACTGCCGGCTCCTGGCCGAACACCACGCTGTTCAGGTCGCGGTCCAGCGTCTTCAGCTTGGAACGGTCGTCGTTCGACACGCTGGTCGGCGGGATGCGCGCGATCTTCGCGACGATCTCCTCGACCTCGTTGCGCGTGATGGTCTTCTTCTGCTTGCTCTTCGGCAGGATGCGCTGCGCCGCACCGGCCTCGTCGATCACGTCGATCGCCTTGTCSGGCAGGTKGCGGTCGTTGATGAACTTGGCCGACAGCTCGGCCGCGGCCTGCAGCGCGCCCAGCGCGTATTTCACGCTGTGGTGCTCYTCGAAGCGCGACTTCAGGCCCTTSAGGATSTCGACCGTYTSCTSSACSGWCGGCTCGACCACRTCGACCTTCTGGAAGCGCCGCGACAGCGCCGCATCCTTCTCGAAGATGCCGCGGTATTCRGTGAAGGTGGTCGCACCAATGCACTTCATTGCACCCGAGCTGAGCGCTGGCTTCAGCAGGTTGCTCGCGTCCAGCGTGCCGCCCGAGGCCGCACCGGCGCCGATCAGCGTGTGGATCTCATCGATGAACAGCACCGCGTTCGGCTGGTCCTTCAGGTGCTTCAGCACGCTCTTCAGGCGTTGCTCGAAATCGCCGCGGTACTTGGTACCGGCCAGCAGCGCGCCCATGTCGAGCGAATACACGTTGGCATCGGCCAGGRTCTCCGGCACGTCGCCCTGCGTGATGCGCCAGGCCAAGCCCTCGGCGATCGCCGTCTTGCCAACGCCGGCTTCACCGACCAGCAGCGGGTTGTTCTTGCGGCGGCGGCACAGGATCTGGATCACGCGCTCGACCTCGAGCTCGCGGCCGATCAGCGGATCGATCTTGCCGTCACGTGCCAGCTGGTTCAGGTTCTGCGTGAACTGGTCGAGCGGCGATCCCTTGCCCTCGCCCTCGTCCTTCTCGCCTTCGGCGCTCGGGCCGCCCTCGCTCGGCTTGGCCGGCTCCGGCGGATCGGTCTTCTTGATGCCGTGGGCGATGAAGTTGACGACGTCCAGGCGCGTCACGCCCTGCTGGTGCAGGTAGTAGACGGCGTGCGAGTCCTTCTCGCCGAAGATCGCGACCAGCACGTTGGCGCCGGTCACTTCCTTCTTGCCGCTGCCGGTGGACTGCACGTGCATGATCGCGCGCTGGATCACGCGCTGGAAACCCAGCGTCGGCTGCGTGTCGACCTCTTCGGCACCGCCCACCGTGGGGGTGTTTTCCTTGATGAACTGCGCAAGGCTCTTGCGCAGGTCGTCGATGTTGGC
>NZ_JBFUFP010000395.1:0-4610 GCF_056403375.1 Rhizobacter sp. P2_H2 | reverse complement strand
CAGCAGGTCGGCGTGAACACCAGCTACTTCGAGGTGCGCGGCCGGCTGCGGCTGACCGACCAGGTGCTCGAACAGCGCTCGGTCGTCGAGCGCCGCGGCACCACCGTGACCCCGTTGTCGCGAGAACGCGTGAGTTCGATCGACAGCAGCAATTGACAAGCCCCGCCAGCGCCGCCACGCTGGCGCAGGAATTACTACAACAAGACACCGTAAGTCGTTGATTTCCTAAGGTTTGCGTGCGCCGAATGCCTACAATGCCGCAGCCAACATTGCGCCCCCCATGAGCACACTCGTCATCCAGATCCCGCCCCGTCCCCGGTTGCGCGCCAGCAGCCAGGCGCCGGCCGGCGCGGACGGCACGGGCACCGAGTACGTCTACGCGATGTCGCCGGACGGCCTGTCGATGGCCACGCACGGGCGTTGCGCCGCGTCGCTGCTGCCGAAGGCGAGCGTCGTCGTCGCGGTGCTCGCCGACACCGACGTCAGCTGGCACCGCATCACGCTGCCGAAGGCACCCGCCGCGCGGCTGCGCGCCGCCCTCACCGGCGTGCTCGAGGAAGCCCTGCTCGACGACGCCGAAGGCGTGCACCTGGCGGTGGCGCCCGAGGCCACCGCCGGCCAGCCGACCTGGATCGCCGCGGTCGACCGCCTGTGGCTCACCGGCGAGCTGGCCGCCCTCGAGAAGGCGCAGGTCTTCGTCGACCGCGTGGTGCCGGTGGCCTGGCCCGACGATCCGCCGACCGGCCACTTCGCCGAGAGCAGCGCCGATCCGCAGGCCGCCCGGGGCTCCGAAGGCGTCACGCTGAGCTGGGCGCACCACGACGGCGTCGCGCTCTTCAGCCTGCAGGGCACGCTCGCACGCGCGCTGCTGCCGCAACCGCTGCCCGAGGGCGCGCGCTGGAGCGCCACCCCGGCCGCCGCGACCACCGCCGAGCGCTGGCTCGGCAACCCGATCACCGTGATGACGCCGGCCCAGCGCGCGCTGCAGGCCTCGCGTTCGCTGTGGAATCTGCGCCAGTTCTCGCTCGCCCGCAAGAACCGCGGCACCCGCGCGATGCGCGACAGCTGGCGCAAGTTCCTGACGCCCGCGTGGCGGCCGCTGCGCTACGGATTGATCACGCTGGTCGTCGTGCAGCTGCTCGGCCTGAACCTGTGGGCCGCGCACCAGAGCTCGGCGATCTCGGCGCGCCGGCAGGCGATGGTCACCGTCGTGCAGACCGCCTACCCGCAGGTGCGCGCGGTGCTCGATGCGCCGGCCCAGATGCAGCGTGAGACCGACACCCTTCGGGCCGCTGCCGGCCGCCCTGGAGAAACCGATTTCGAGCCGATGCTGCAGGCGGCCGCCGCCGCGTGGCCGCCCGATCGCCCGCCGGTCGAGACGCTGAAGTACGAGCCCGGCAAGCTGACGCTCGCGGCCGCCGGCTGGAGCCCGCCGCAGATCGACCAGTTCCGCAACCAGTTGACACCCGCCGGCTGGCAGGTCGAGTCGGTCGATGGCCGGCTCACCATCAGCCGCGCCCCCGCCACGACGCCAGGACGCCCGCTGTGAGTACCGCCCGCAACGCTCGCCCTTCCCGCCCCTCGCGCCTGGCCCTGCCGGCGCCGCTGGCGGCCATCCGCACCCAGTTCCTCACGATGTGGAGCGGCCTGGCCGCGCGCGAGCGCATGGGCGCCGGCGCCGCGATGATCTGCGTCGGCATCCTGATCGTCTGGATGATCGCGGTCGCGCCGGCGTTGCGCGTCTTGCGCGAGGCCCCGGCCACGCTCGATGCGCTCGACGCCCAGCTGCAGTCGATGCAGCGCCTGGCCGGCGAGGTGCGCGAGCTGCGCGGTGTGGCGCCGGTGTCGCCGCAGCAGGCCGCCGAGGCGCTCAAGTCGGCCACCGACCGGCTCGGCGACAAGGGCAAGATCTCGGTGCAAGGCGATCGCGCGACGCTGACGCTGACCGGCGTCTCCGGCGAGAAGCTGCGCTCCTGGCTCGGCGAGGCGCGCAGCGGCGCGCGCGCGCGGCCGGTCGATGCGCAGCTGACCCGCGGCCCGCAGGGCTACGCCGGCACGATCCTCGTCAGCTTCGGGGGGGGCGCCTGATGGCCACCCGTCCGTTCCTGCGCCCGCTCGGGCGCAACGTGCCCAAGCGCGTCGGCAAGCGCCGCTTCGCCGCCAGCCTGAGCCCGTCGGCCTGGCAGGAGTCCACCTTCGCCGAGCTGGCCTGGGACCAGTCGCGCGGTGCCGCCGCGCGCTGGGGCATCGCCGGCACCGTGCTCGGCCTGCTGTTCGGGCTGGTCGCCTTTGCACCGGCAAGCTGGCTGGCCGGCGCGATCGAATCGGCCTCGGGCCAGCGCGTGCTGCTGGCCGATGCGCGCGGCACGGTGTGGTCGGGCAGTGCGGTCGTCGTGCTGACCGGCGGCCCCGGCAGCCGCGATGCCGCGGCGCTGCCGGGCCGGCTCGACTGGTCGCTCGGCCTGCGCGGGCTCGGCTTCGAGCTGGTGGCGCGCCAGGCCTGCTGCCTGAACGGCAACGTCGCGCTGCAGATCAAGCCCGGCTTCGGCCGCCTCTCGCTGACGCTGATGCCGCAGCCGGGCTGGACCGGCCAGTGGCCGGGCGCGCTGCTCGGCGGCCTGGGCACGCCGTGGAACACCTTGCAGCTCGGCGGCGCGCTGCGCCTGGTGTCGCCGGGGTTGAAGATGGAATGGGTGCAGGGCCGCTGGCTGATGGACGGCCGGGCCGATGTCGAGCTGATCGGTGCGGCGTCTCGCGTGTCGACGCTCGAGACGCTGGGCAGCTACCGCCTGTCGCTGACCGGCAACCCGGGCGGCGGTCCGTCGCAGCTGAGCCTGACGACGCTCGACGGCGCCCTGCAACTCTCGGGCAACGGCAGCATGGGCGCCAATGGCGTGCGCTTTCGCGGCGAGGCCCGTGCGAACAGCGGCGACGAAGCCGCACTGAGCAATCTGCTGAACATCATCGGGCGGCGCAACGGCGCCGTGTCCGTCATTTCGATCGGATGAGCATGAAAAAGCGCCATACCCCCCTGCTCCAGGCGCGACGCCCGCTCGTCGGCGCGCTGGTCGCCGCGCTGTTGACCACGAACCTCGGTGCGTTTCCGGTCGTGATGGCCCAGCAACCGGCATCGCCGGCACCGTCGCGCTTCAAGGGCGAGCCGGTCACCCTCAACTTCGTCAATGCCGACATCGAAGGCGTGTCACGCGCGATGGGCGCCATCCTGAAGCAGCAGTTCGTCGTCGACCCGCGCGTGAAGGGCACGATCACGCTGTTCAGCGAAGAGCCGATGACGCCGCGCGAGGCCTACCTGAACTACCTCGCCGCGCTGCGCGGCCTGGGCTTCACGGTGGTCGAGGTCGGCGGGCTGTTCAAGGTCGTGCCGGAGGCCGATGCGAAGCTGCAGTCGGGCACCGTCTCGGTCGGCTCGGTGTCGCGCCAGGGCGACCAGGTGCTGACGCAGATCTTCAAGCTCAGCCACGAGAACGCGAACAACCTGGTGCCGGTGCTGCGCCCGCTGATCAGCCCGAACAACACCATCAACGCGAACCCCGGCAACAACACGCTGGTGATCACCGACTACGCGGACAACCTGACGCGCATCGCGAAGATCATCGCCGCGATGGACACGCCGAGCTCCGGCGACGTCGAGATCATCCMGCTGAAGTACGCGGTCGCCACCGACCTCGCGACCGTCGTGCAGCGCCTGAGCGACGGCGGCACCGGCGTGCCGGGCGGCGTGCCCGGCGGCGGCGCCACCTCGTCGATCCTGGTCGATGCGCGCAGCAACGCGCTGATCGTGCGCGCCTCGACGCCGGCGCGCATGGCCAACATCAAGGCGGTGATCGAGAAGCTCGACAAGCCGATGGTGGGCGACAACCCGATGGGCAACATCTACGTCGTCTACCTGAAGAACGGCGATGCGGTGAAGCTGGCCACCGTGCTGCGCGCCGCATTCAGCTCGACCGGCGGCGGCGGTGGTGGCGGTGGCGGCAGCTCGCCGACGGCCGCGCTGTCGCAGGCGGCCAACCCGAACAACCCGCAGGGCGGCGGGCAGGCGGTGGCACCGCTCACCCCGTCGGCAGCGCCCTCCACCGGCGGCATGATCCAGGCCGACCCGGCCAGCAACTCGCTGATCATCACGGCACCCGAGCCGGTCTACAAGCAGCTGCGCGCGGTGATCGACCAGCTCGACTCGCGCCGCGCGCAGGTCTACATCGAAAGCATGATCGTCGAGGTGACCGGCGACAACGCCGCCGAGGCCGGCTTCCAGTGGCAGGGCCTGATCGGCAAGAGCGGCGACTCCACCGGCATCGTCGGCGGCACCAACTTCACGCCGAAGAGCGGCAAGGGCAACCTGGTGCAGATCGATGCGACCGGCGTGGCCGCCGGCCTCGGCGAGGGCTTCAACATCGGCGTGATCCGCAAGTTCGCCGGGCAGTACGGGCTGGCCGCCATCGCCAACCTGCTGCAGAGCCAGACCAACAGCAACATCATCTCGACCCCGAACCTGATCACGCTCGACAACGAGGAAGCGAAGATCATCGTCGGCAGCAACGTGCCGTTCATCACCGGCCAGTTCACCAACACCGGCACCGCCACCACCAGCC
>NZ_JBFUFP010000394.1:0-4626 GCF_056403375.1 Rhizobacter sp. P2_H2 | reverse complement strand
GAGCACACCGTCGACATGGATGCTGTGGGTGCCCAGCGCGGCGGCCCTGCTGGCCTACGCGGCGGCGGTGCTGCTGAATGAGCGCGAAAGGGCGGGCGGCGGTGCCGCGCCGCGCCGCGCGCTGATCGCCGGCTGGGTCGCGCACGCGCTGGCCATCGTGGTCGACATGGCCGGCATCGGCAGCGCCGTCTCCGGCGCCCGCTTCGGCTTCGCGCCGGCGCTGTCGGCCACGTTGTGGCTCGTGATCGCGGTCTACGCGGTCGAGAGCCGCTGGGTGCCGCTGCCGGGCGTGCGCCGCTGGCTCGGCCTGCTCGGGGCCGCGGCGGTGGTGCTGGCGGCGATCTTCCCGGGCGAGTTCCGGCCGCAGGCGGTGTCGGCCTGGGCGCCGCTGCACTGGGCGCTGGGCATCGCGTCGTACGGCCTGTTCGGCGCCGCGGTGCTGCATGCGGTGATGCTCGACACCGCCGAGCGCCGCATGCGCTCCAACCTGCGCGCCGCCGCGAACGCCGGCATGCCGCTGTTGCAGCTCGAGCGCCTGACCTTCCAGTTCGTCACTGCCGGCTTCGCGCTGCTGTCGGCCACGCTGCTGCTCGGCTGGTGGTTCTCCAATCCCTGGCGCTGGGACCACAAGTCGACGCTGTCGGTGCTCGGCTGGCTGGTCTTCGCCGGCCTGCTGGTCGGCCGCCAGGCGCTCGGCTGGCGCGGCCGGCATGCGATCCGCTGGCTCTATGCCGGTGCGTTGCTGCTGCTGCTCGCCTATGTCGGGTCGCGCTTCGTGTTCGAAGTCGTCCTGCACCGCACGACCGCCTGAGGGCCGCATGGGAAAGTTCATCGTCCTGCTCGTCGTGGTGTTCCTGATTGTCTGGCTGGTGCGCGGCGGCCGGCCGGGGCGCGCGGCCCCGCCGACACCATCGGCGCCACCGCCGCCCGCCAATGCCTCCGCCGTGCCGGACACCATCGTGGCCTGCGCGCACTGCGGGCTGCACCTGCCGAAGGCCGATGCGCTGCCGGGCCGCGGCGGGGTGTTCTGCGGCGAAGCCCATCGCAGCGCGTTCGAACGCGAGCACGCGCCCCGATGAGCAGCGCGCCGCCCAAGCCCGAGCGCCGCCGCAACGACCGCCGCTCGAACGTGCGCGCGACGACCCGGCCCAGCCAGGAGTCCTGGTTCGGCGCCCTCGGCGAGGACACCCAATCCCGCGACAGCTGGGTCGAGGACGATTCGCGCTACGACGGCAACTGGCAGGCCGCGCAGGCGGCCCAGGCCGACAGCAACTTCCTGACGCGCCAGGCGCGGCGCCTGATCGGCTCGGGCCAGACCGCTTTCCAGCGCATCTACGGCGCCTTCATCAGCGCCCGCGCGGCGCTCGGCGTCGCGCTGGTCGCGACCCAGGTGGTCGCGGCGATCTTCGGCGTGAAGCCGCCGTGGCCGGTGGTGGCCGTGAGCCTCGCCTATGCGGCGCTCGCGCTGTCGATGTGGGTGCTGCCGCGCTACCGCCGCTCGGCCGCGCCGCGCCAGCTCGCGCGGCTGCGCAGCCCGCAGTGGATCTCGACGATCGGCGTCGACATCGTCTGCTTCGGTGCCTTGCACTGGATGTCGCCGGCCGCCGGCCTGAACTACGTCGCGCTGCTGGTGCTGCCGGTGCTGATGGCCGGCGTGCTGACGCCACGGCTGATGGCGCTCGCGACCGCCTCGGTGGTCACGCTGTCGCTGCTCGGGGTCGCCTGGCTGTCGGTGCTGGCCGGCGGGACCGACGTCACCGCGCTGATGACGCAGGCGGGCCTCGCCGGCAGCGGCTTCTTCGTGATCACGCTGCTGGCCGGCGAGCTGGCAGGGCGCCTGGCGCGCGAAGAGCTCACCGCGCGCGGCAGCCTGGAGCTGGCGCGCCAGCAGGCGCAGCTGAACCGGCTGGTGATCGAGGAGATGCAGGAGGGCGTGCTGGTGGTCGACCAGCGCGGCCGCGTGCGCACCGCCAACCCGGCGGCGCGCGCGCTGCTGGCGCCGAGCGGCGTCTCGCGCGAGGCGCCGTTCCAGCTGCAGGGCGTCGAGGCCTGGGGCGAGCTCGTGAAGGCGGTCGAGCGCGCGTTCGCCGAATCGACCTGGCCCGAGGGCGGGCGCGACGTGGTGCTCGATTTCGAATCGAGCCMGCCGCGCACGCTGCGGGTGCGGGTGCGCTTCACCCGGCGCCAGGCGCCCGACCCGAGCGAAGCGCTGTGCGTGCTGTTCATCGAGGACGTGCGCAGCATGCAGGCGCGCACCCGCCAGGAAAAGCTGGCCGCGATGGGCCGGGTGTCGGCCGGCATCGCGCACGAGATCCGCAACCCGCTGGCCGCGATCTCGCAGGCCAACGCGCTGCTCTCCGAAGACGCGACCACCGCCGTCCAGCGCCAGCTGACGCAGATGGTCACCGAGAACGTCGGCCGGCTGAAGCGCATCGTCGACGACGTGATGGAAGTCACCCCCAGCGAGGTGCACGACGGCGGCCCGATCGACGCGACCGCGCTGGTCGCCGCCATCTGCAGCGAATGGGCGCGTGCCGCCGGCATGCCGATCGGCGGCGACAGCCTGCTGCGCGTCAAGCTGCCCGACGAGGCGCTGGGCGTCGTGTTCGACCCGGAGCACCTGCGCCGCGTGATGGTCAACCTGCTCGACAACGCGAAGCGCCATGCGCAGCCGATGCCCGGCGGCGTGCGCCTGACGCTGTCGGCACGCGACGACGTGCACGTGGTGCTGAGCGTCACGAGCAACGGCGAGCCGATCCCGCCCGAGGTCGAACGCTACCTGTTCGAGCCTTTCTTCTCGACCCGCAGCCGCGGCACCGGCCTGGGCTTGTATATTTGCCGGGAACTGTGCGAGCGCTACGGCGCGCGCATCGATTACCGGCTGCGCGCCGCCAGCGAGCCGAACCGCAACGAATTCTTTGTCGCGATGCGGCGCAAACCCCTGGCGGGCACCGAAGCGCCCGAGACCCGATTGCACCTCACATCATGAGTTCGCCTTCCCACTTCAGCCTGCTGGTCGTCGACGACGAACCGGACCTGCGCACGTTGTACGAGCTGACGCTGTTGCGCGAGGGCTATGACGTCGAGACGGCAGCCACCGTCGACGACGCGCTGCTGCACCTGAAGGACCGCACGTACAGCGCCGTCATCACCGACATGCGGCTGCCCGACGGCACCGGGCTCGACCTGCTGCGCCGCCTCGAGGAGGGCAACCGGCGCGAGAAGGCGATCGTGATCACCGCGTACGGCTCGGCCGAGAACGCGGTCGAGGCGCTGAAGGCCGGCGCCTACGACTACCTGACCAAGCCGGTCGACCTGAAGCAGTTCCGCGCGGTCGTCGCCTCGGCGCTCGGGCGCAGCGCGGCGACGGTGCCGACGATGGTGCCGTCCAGCCTGCCGTCCGAGAACGGTGCGCCGCCCGTCTCGCCCGGCAACGCCAGCGCGGTGACGGCCCGCCCGGTCGCATCGCTGCCCGCATCGGCGCCCGCGCCGGCCCACGCCGGCCCGGTCAGCCAGGCGCTCGCGCGCATGGCCGGCCAGTCGCAGGCGATGCAGCAGGTGCGCCAGCTGATCGACAAGGTGGCACGCAGCATGGCGCCGGTGCTGGTGAACGGCGAATCGGGCACCGGCAAGGAGCTGGTGGCGCGCGCCATCCACGAGATCAGTCCGCGCACCGGGCAGCCCTTCGTGCCGGTCAACTGCAGCGCCATTCCCGAGCAGCTGCTCGAGGCCGAGTTCTTCGGCTACCGCAAGGGTGCGTTCACCGGCGCCAACGAAGACCGCGAGGGCTTCTTCCAGGCCGCCAACGGCGGCACGCTGTTCCTCGACGAGATCGGCGACCTGCCGCTCGCGATGCAGAGCAAGCTGCTGCGCGCGATCCAGGAGCGCTCGGTGCGCCCGGTCGGTGCGGTCGTCGAGCAGGCGGTCAACGTGCGGCTGCTGAGCGCGACCCACAAGGACCTCGGCGCCGAAGTGCAGGCCGGCAAGTTCCGCCAGGACTTGTACTACCGCCTCAACGTGATCCAGATCCGCGTGCCGCCGCTGCGCGAGCGGCTCGAAGACCTGCCGTCGATCTGCGACCGCGTGCTCGACCGCATCGCGCGCGATGCCGGCGTGTCGCCCGCGCCGCGGCTCACGCGCGATGCGATGGTGCAGCTCAGCCGCTACAGCTTCCCCGGCAACGTGCGCGAACTCGAGAACCTGCTGCACCGCGCGGTCGCGCTGACGGTGGGCGACGTGATCGACGTGGCCGACCTGGGCGTCTCCGAGCTGGTGTTCAGCGACAGCGATGCCGCGGAGTTCGATGCGACGCCGGTGGTGTCGGCCAAGCCGGCCGCTGCGGCGGCGGCAGAGGCGGTGCGCGCACCGGTCGCGCCGGTGCAGGCGCCGCTGCCGAGCGACCTCGCGGCCTACCTCGACGACATCGAGCGCGACGTGCTCGAACGCGCGCTCGAGCGCTACCGCTACAACCGCACGGCGGCCGGCGCGAGCCTCGGGCTGTCGTTGCGCCAGATGCGCTACCGGATGGCCCGCCTGGGCGTCAACGTCGGGGGCACCGACGACCCGGTCGATGTCGAGCGCGGCGAACCCGGCTGAACCGGTTCGCGAGCCGGCCCCCGCCCTCAC
>NZ_JBFUFP010000393.1:0-4628 GCF_056403375.1 Rhizobacter sp. P2_H2 | reverse complement strand
CCACCTCCAGCGCCTCGCGGCCGCTGTAGGCCAGCATCGGCACGAAGCCGGCCGACTGCAGGTGCTTGCCGACCAGCGTGACGGCCTTCGGGTCGTCGTCCACCACCAGCACGCGCGCCGCCGGCAGCTGCCCGTCCAGGCCGAGCGCTGCCAGCGCGGCCAGCAGGTCGTCCTTCGAGACCGGCTTGGTCAGCACCTGCGATGCACCGAGCGCGAAGCCGCGCCGCGCCTCGGCGGTGATCGACACGATGACAACCGGGATGTGCTGCGTCTGCGCCTGCTCCTTCAGCTGCGACAGCAGGTCCCAGCCGTCGCGGCCGGGCAGGATGATGTCGAGCACCAGCGCGGCCGGCAGCAGTTGCGCGGCCCGCGCCAGGCCGTCCTCGGCACTGCGCGCGACCTCGACGCGGTAGCCGTCGGACTCCAGCTGCGCGCGCACCAGCGTCGCAGTGCGCGGGTCGTCCTCGACGACGAGGATCAGCGGTGCATCGGGCCCGGCATCGCGCGGCGTGCCGTTCGGCGTGCCATCGACTGCGGGCAGCCCGGCCGGCAACTCCTCGCGCGGCGCCTGCTGCGCTTCCTCGCCGGCCGGCCGCCACGGCAGCCAGACCGCGAAGGTCGTGCCGGCGTTCGGCGTGCTGCGCAGCATCAGCCCGCCGCCGTGCAGTTCGACCAGCCGCTTGACCATCATCAGCCCGAGGCCGGTGCCCTCGTACTCGCGCGACAGCGACGAATCGATCTGCACGAAGGGCTGGAACAGCCGCAGGATGCCGTCGGGCGCGATGCCGATGCCGGAGTCCTCGATGCGGATCTCCAGGAACGACGGCAGCGTGCGCTCGGCCGGCCGGAACATCCGCGTGTCCTGCGCCTCGAGCACGCCGTCGACATCGGCGCGCGCCACCCGCTTCATCGACAGCGTGACCACGCCGCCCTCGGGCGTGAACTTGATCGCGTTGGACAGCAGGTTGAAGACGATCTGCTTGGCCTTGCGCAGGTCCAGCTGCAGGCTGCCCATGTCGGGCGCGCACACCGCGTTCAGCCGCAGCCGCTGCGTGGCCGCCTTCTCGCGCATCAGCGACACCGCGCTCGTCATGATGTGCGACGGCTCGGCCGCGCTCAGCTCGAGCGGCATGTGGCCCGACTCGACCTTCGACAGGTCGAGGATGTCGTTGATCAGGCTCAGCAGGTGCCTGCCGCTGGCGTGGATGTCGTTCGTGTACTCCAGCTGCTCGGCGTTCATGTCGCCGGCCAGGCCGTCCTTCATCAGCCCCGAGAAGCCGATCACCGCGTTCAGCGGCGTGCGCAGCTCATGCGACATGTTGGCGAGGAACTCGCTCTTCATGCGGTTGGCCTTTTCCAGCTCGGCGTTCTTGAGCTGGATGTCCTCGCCGCGCACGCGCAGCTGCTCGGCCAGCAGGTTCAGCTCCTGCAGCTGGCCGAGGTTGTGCAGCGCCACCGCGAATTGCGAGCACAGGCGCTCGATGAAGCCGCGGTCGCGCGCCGACAGCGGCGCCGAGGCGGCCAGCGCCAGCACGCCGATCAGCCGCCCCTGGTAGCTGACCGGGCAGATCAGCAGCGCGGCCGGGTGCAGCGTGGCCAGGCCGGTCTCGATGCGCAGGCCGCTGGCCGCGTCGAAGCGGTCGAAGTAGGCCGGCTTGCCGCTGCGCGCCACCGCGCCGACCGGGCCGTCGTCGATGCGCAGCACGCCCTTCAGGTCGGCCGGCGCCTGGTGCCGCGCCACCGCGCGCAGCACGCCGCCCCATTCCTCGTGCTCGTAGAACACCGCCACCGGGAACAGCGGGTTCTCGCCGATCAGCGCCAGCGTCTCGGCCAGCACCACCTCGCGCGTCGACTGCGCGTTGTAGAGCGTCAACGCGCGGGAATGCAGCGCGTCGTAGCGCCGCTCCTCGGCCACCGCCTGCTCGGCCTGCTGGCGCGCGGCCCAGTCGCGCCGCAGCCGCCAGGCGATCGCGCCCAGCAACAGCACGAGGGTGGCCAGGAACGCGATGAAGGTGGTGACGGTCGACTGCGAGCGCTGGTCCTCGACGCCCTCGCGCTCGGCCAGCAGGCGCCGCTCCTCGGTGTTGATCTGGTCGAGCAGCGCGCGGATGCGCTCCAGCCGCCGCACGCCCCGGTTGAGGCGCTCGTCGAACGCCTGCGGCGACTCGTTCGGCACCAGCACCTCGTTCTCGTGGAAGATCTGCACGCGCGCCGCGACCTCGCCGCGCAGCTCCGACATGCGCGCCTGCTGCCTCGGGTTGTCGGCGGTGAGCCACGCGAACTGGCGCAGGCCGGTGTCGATGACGGCGAGCGTGGCGTCACGCTCGTCGATGTAGACCGGATTGCGGGTCGCGAGGAAGGCCCGCTGGGCCGACTCGGCACGGTAGATGTCCGACTGGATGTCGGATGTCACGCCGATCACCTGGTGCGTGTGGCCCACGAAGGCCGAGGCCTCGAGCGTCTGGCGTGCGAAGTTCCACCCGATGCCTGCCAGCGTGAGGATGGACGCCACCGCGACGACGAAGCCCGCCGTCGCGAGCTGCTGAACCGACAAACGCGTCATCCGTTCTCCGATAACCGCCGACGGACGCGGCGGAGAGCGAACCTGCTGTGTATCACAGGTTGCGGCCCCCCATCGCGTCGACGGACCTAGCGGCGCAGCATCGTCGCGAGCAGCAGCAGGCCGATCAGCACCGGCTGGTGGACCATGTAGAAGCTCAGCGACCAGCGCCCCAGCACCGCGAACGGATGCAGCGCCTTCGGCAGCGCGCCGGTGACCCACTCGCGCCGGTTCGCGAGCACCCATTGCCCGGCGGCCAGGCCCCACCACATCACGCCGATCCACGGCAGCAGCGGCACGTAGTCCTCGGTCACCGGCTTGTGCGTGATCAGGCCGATCCAGTTCGTGAGCCGGGTGTCGAACCACGGGTGCTGCACCAGCCGCGGCAGCGCGATCGCGATGGCGCCCGCCAGCCACAGCCAGCGCCCCGCATTCGCGGTGACCCGCGTGATGACCAGCATCACCGCGATGCCGTGCAGCACGCCGAAGTAGATGAAGCTGCGCGGGAACATCAGGTACGAGCCCGCGCTCACCAGCAGCGCGCAGCCCGCCACCTGCGCCCAGCGCCGCCAGAAGCGCGGCCAGCCCTGGCCCTGCTCCCAGGCCACCGCCTGCCCGAAGCCGGCGCAGAACAGGAACAGCGTGACGATGCAGGTGCGCTGCACCAGCCAGAACGGATCGGTGGTGAAGCTCTGGCGGATGAAGTGGTAGTAGTTGAGGTCGAAGCAGAAATGGAACGCGGCCATCCACAGGATGGCGACCGCGCGCAGCGCGTCGAGGCGGTCGAAACGATGGGACGGGTGGGATGGCGTCTTCATAGGGCCCGAGATTGTGCAAGAGCCGGCTGCGCGGCCGGATGTCCGACCCCGGGTAAGTCCCAGGTTCATGTTCTATTGTTAGAACATTAATGAAACATTAACATCGCCACCGCTTGATACGTCAGGCTCCATAACTCTGACCCCCAGGAGACATGCATGTCGATTTCCCAACGTACCGTGCGCGGCTTGAGCCTCGCGATGATGGCCGCCGGCCTGATGACTGCCACGCTGGCGCAAGCCGGTGAGGTGGAAGTTCTGCACTGGTGGACCTCGGGCGGCGAAGCCAAGGCGGCTGCCGAGCTTAAGGCCACGATGCAATCGAAGGGCCACACCTGGAAGGACTTCGCGGTCGCCGGTGGTGGTGGTGATTCGGCGATGACGGTGCTGAAGTCGCGTGTGGTGTCGGGCAACGCCCCGGCCGCGGCGCAGATCAAGGGCCCGTCGATCCAGGAATGGGCCAAGGAAGGCGTGCTCGCCAACATGGACGACGTCGCCAAGGCCAACAAGTGGGACGACCTGCTGCCCAAGGCCATCGCCGACGGCCTGAAGTACCAGGGCCACTACGTCGCCGCACCGGTCAACGTGCACCGCGTGAACTGGCTGTGGGCCAACCCGGAAGCCTTCAAGAAGGCCGGCGCCAAGGTGCCGACCACCTGGGACGAGTTCTTCGTCGCCGCTGAAGCGCTGAAGAAGGCCGGCATCATCCCGATCGCCCACGGCGGCCAGAACTGGCAGGACTTCACCACGTTCGAGGCTGTCGCGCTGGGCGTCGGCGGTGCGGACTTCTACAAGAAGGCCCTGGTGCAGCTCGACGCCGGCTCGCTGAAGAGCGCGACGATGGACAAGGTGCTGACGACCTTCCGCAAGGTCAAGGGCTACACCGACAAGAACGCCCCGGGCCGCGACTGGAACCTGGCCACCGCGATGGTGATCAAGGGCGAGGCCGGCATGCAGATCATGGGCGACTGGGCCAAGGGCGAGTTCCTGGCCGCCGGCAAGGTCCCGGGCAAGGACTTCACCTGCGTGGCCGCCCCCGGCACCGCGAAGTCGTACACCTACAACGTCGACAGCTTCGCGCTGTTCAAGCTGAAGGACCCGGCCAACCAGAAGGCCCAGCAGGACCTGGCCACCGCGATCATGTCGCCGGAATTCCAGGAAGTGTTCAACCTGAACAAGGGCTCGATCCCGGTTCGCCTGGGCATGGACCTGAAGAAGTTCGACGATTGCGCGAAGACCTCGGCCGCCGACTT
>NZ_JBFUFP010000392.1:0-4634 GCF_056403375.1 Rhizobacter sp. P2_H2 | reverse complement strand
ATTCGAGGCCGAAGGATTGCGGCGCGTCCTGTGCGGTGAGCGCGACCTCGAAGCGGCCGCCGGCCATGCCGAGCTGCTGCATCGCCTGCGTGACGGCGGCGGCCAGCTTCGGGGCAGCGGCCTTGCGGGCGGCGGAGACGCGCTTCGCCTCGGCGCTGAACGCGGCATGCGCCTGCGCGAGCGCCGATTCGAGCGCGTCGAGGTCGGTGGCGGCGTCGAGCGCGCGCAATTCATCCTTCCACTGCTCGAGCAGCGCCGGCAGCTCGGCCGGGGCGCGGCGGTAGCGGCGGGCAAGGCTGACCCATGCCGACAGGCGATCGTCGAGCTCCTGCAGGCGCTCGGGTTCGAGCTCGGTGTGGTGCAGGTAGCCGCTGAGCGTGTGCGCCGCATCCTGCAGTTGCGCCTGGGCGCTCTGCAGCACCTCGGCCACGGCGGCGAGGCGGGCGTCGAACTCGGCGACGTTGCCGAGCGCGTCGGCAGCGCCGCTGGTCAGCGATTCGGCATTGACATCGGCCTCGCTCAGCGCATCGAGCGCGCTGCGGGCGGCGTCCATCAGCGCCTGCGAATTCGACAGCCGCTGGTGGTCGGCATTCAGCGTTTCCCACTCGTCGGCTTCAGGGCCGAGCTTGTCGAGCTCGCCGATCTGCCAGGCGAGGCGCTCGCGCTCGCGTTCGAGGTCGGCCTGCTGGCTGCGCGCCTTGTCGAGCGCATCGCCGGCGGCCTTCCAGCGCGACCACACCGCGCCGAGCGGCGCGACATCGACGCCGGCATAGGCGTCGAGCAGCGCACGCACCGAGGCGCTGCGCGTGAGGCTCTGCCAGGCGTGCTGGCCGTGGATGTCGACGAGGTGATCGGCCGCCTCGCGCAGCTGCGCGACGGTGGCCGGGCTGCCGTTGACCCAGGCGCGGCTCTTGCCCTGCGCATCGATGACGCGGCGCAGCAACAGCGTGTCGGCGTTGTCGAAGCCGGCATCGTCGAGCCAGGCCGCGAGGCTCGCGGGCGCATCGAACTCGGCGGTGATGTCGGCGCGGGCCGCGCCTTCGCGCACCACGCCGGCGTCGCCGCGGCTGCCGAGCGCGAGCTGCAGCGCGTCGATCAGGATCGACTTGCCGGCGCCGGTCTCGCCGGTCAGCACCGAGAAGCCGCCGGCCAGTTCGACCTCGAGCGAGGTCACGATGACGAAATCGCGCAGGGCGAGGCGTTTCAGCATGATGGGATCACAGTCCGGCGTTCCAGTGGAGCTTGCCGCGAAGGGTGGCGTAGTAGCTCCAGCCGCGCGGGTGCAGGAAGCGCACCTGGTGCGCCGAGCGGCGCACGATGATGCGGTCGCCGTGCAGCAGGCTCGCGAGGCTTTGCATGTCGAAGCTGACGCTCGCATCGCGGCCGGCGACGATCTCGATGCAGATCTCGCCGATGTCGGGCAGCACGATCGGGCGGTTGGAGAGGTCGTGCGGCGCGATCGGCACCAGCACCCAGCCGGCGATGCCCGGGTGCAGGATCGGGCCGCCGGCCGACAGCGCGTAGGCGGTGGAGCCGGTGGGCGAGCCGACGATCAGGCCGTCGGCGCGGTGGTTGGCGACGAATTCGTCGCCGATGTCGATCTTCAGCTGCACCATGCTGGCGGTGGCACCCCGGCTGACGACCACGTCGTTCATCGCGATGCCTTCGAAGATCATGCGGCCGTCGCGCCAGACGCCGCCTTCGAGCATGGTGCGGCGTTCTTCTTCGTAGTCGCCGGCGATCATCGGGGCGRGGGCTTCCTCGAACTGGTCGATCGGCAGGTCGGTGATGAAGCCCAGGCGGCCCTGGTTGATGCCCACCAGCGGCAGGTTGAAGCGGGCGAGCTGGCGGGCGATGCCGAGCATGGTGCCGTCGCCGCCGACGACGACGGCCAGGTCGCAACGCTGGCCGAGCTGCTCGGGCGTGAGCGCCGGGTAGTCGGTCATGCCGGTGTTGTGCGCCGTCTCGGCTTCGAGCGAGACCTCGAGGCCTTGCCGGCCCAGAAATTGCGCAATGTCCTGCAGCACCCCGCGCATTCCGAGGGCCTGGTACTTTCCCACCAGCGCTGCGTGTCGAAAACGGGTCGGCATGCGCGGGATTACACCACAGCGCCCCCTGGGAACCGGGGCAGAAAATGGCCTCGCGCCTACAATGAAACCATGCTGGACGAGCGAGCCAAAACACTTCTGAAAGCGCTGGTCGAACGCTACATCGCCGACGGACAACCGGTGGGGTCGCGCACGCTGTCGCGGGCGTCGGGGCTGGACCTGTCGCCGGCCACCATCCGCAACGTGATGGCCGACCTCGAGGATCTGGGGCTGATCGCGAGCCCCCACACCAGCGCGGGGCGCATCCCGACGGCGCGGGGTTACCGGTTGTTCGTCGACACGATGCTGACGGCGCAGCCGATCGACTTGGCGCGCGCGACGCCCGCGATGGAGCAGCCGCAGCTGCACCCCGACCAGCCGCAACGCGTGATCGCGAACGCGGCGCAGCTGCTGTCCAGCCTGTCGAGCTTCGTCGGTGTGGTGACGGCGCCGCGCAAGGCGAGCGTGTTCCACCACATCGAGTTCCTGCGGCTGTCGGAGCGGCGGGTGCTGGTGATCCTGGTGGCGCCCGATGGCGACGTGCAGAACCGGGTGATCGTCACCGCGCAGGACTACACGCAGAGCCAGCTGATCGAGGCGAGCAACTACCTGACGGCGCAGTACGCGGGCCTGACGATCGAGGAGGTGCGCGAGCGGCTGAAGAGCGAGGTCGATGCGCTGCGCGGCGAGATCGCGGCGCTGATGCAGGCGGCGGTGCAGGCCGGCAGCGAGGCGATGGCCGACAGCCAGGAGCAGGTGGTGATCTCCGGCGAGCGCAACCTGCTGACGGTGCAGGATTTCAGCAGCGACATGGGCTCGCTGCGCAAGCTGTTCGACCTGTTCGAGCAGAAGACGCAGCTGATGCGGCTGCTCGACGTGAGCAGCCGCGCCGAGGGCGTGCGCATCTACATCGGCGGCGAGAGCATGGTGGTGCCGTTCGAGGAGCTCTCGGTGGTGTCGGCGCCGTACGAGGTGAACGGGCAGGTGGTGGGCACGCTCGGGGTGATCGGGCCGACGCGGATGGCATACGACCGGATGATCCAGATCGTCGACATCACGTCGCGGCTGGTGAGCAACGCGCTGAGCCAGAAGTAGGTCCGTTCGGCTGCTTGGTGCCGCGTGGCGGGCACCTACAATCGGCGCTCCTTTCCCGAGGGCCGTTAGCTCAGTTGGTCAGAGCAGAGGACTCATAATCCTTTGGTCGTTGGTTCAAGTCCAACACGGCCTACCAATACGATCAAGGACTTAGCGTTGTTTGCTAGGAGCCCCGATCTTCCGGCGTAGCCGCAGCGTAACCAAAGAACGCATCCAATCGCAGGGCCGCGCCTTGCAACGCTTCCGGCGCTACGTGCGCATACCGCTCGACCATTGCGCCGGTTTTCCAGCCGCCGAGCCGCTGTAGCTCATGGGTTGGCGTTCCAGCCTGTCGATGCCATGTCGCGAAGGTGTGCCGCAAGTCGTGCCATCGGAAGTCCTGGATGCCGGCCCGTTGGAGCGCTGCCTTCCACGCCTTCGTGTTGACTTGGCCGATCGGGTGGCTGACGGCTGCGAAGAAGGCGCAGGCCGGCGACGACAGCGACCTCAAAACCTTCATCAACACCACGCGCGGCGAGACTTACGAGCAGGAACTGGAGAAGACCGACGCCAGCCAGCTCGCGCTGCGGGGCAAGCACGGYCACCCGCTGCGCACCGTGCCGCGCGGCGCGGTGAAGCTCGCGATCGGCGTCGACGTGCAGGGCGACCGCTGGGAACTGGTGGTGTGGGGGTTCGGGCGCGGCGAGGAGATGTGGGTGGTCGATGACCTGGTCATCTACGGCAACCCTGCCGACCAGCGCGAATGGGATCTGAAGCTGGATCCGGCGATCAAGGCGACCTACCGGCACGTGTGTGGCGTCGAGATGTCGGCCGACGCGGTGGCGATCGACACAGGCGGCCACTTCACCCACCAGTGCTACGTGTTCGTGCGCAACCGGCCGAACCAGAACCTGTACGCGGTGAAGGGCGAGACGCGGCTGGGCCGGCCGATCAAGAGCGCCAGCGTTCTGGTCGACGTGAACGAGCGCGGCAAGACGATCCGCAAGGGCGTGCGGCTGTGGCACTTAGGCACCGACACCGCCAAGGACTTGCTCTACGGCCGCCTGCAGGTCAGCCAGCCCGGGCCGGGCTACGTGCACTTCGCGCGCGAGCTGACTGCCGAGTTTTACGACCAGCTCACGGCCGAGAGTCGGATGCTCGTCAAGACCGGCCGCGGCGAGGAGCACCGCTGGCTGAAGCCGGCGGGCAAGCGCAACGAGAAGCTGGACTGCACGGTCTACGCGCTGTTCTGCGCGCAGATGCTGGGCCTGCACGCGCTCAGCGACAAGCTGTGGGCGCGGCTTGAAGCCGGGCTGGAGCCTGACCTGTTCGCTGGCGGCGGGGCCGCAGCGCCGACCTCGGGCAGCGATCCGGCGCCAGTGCAGACGTCTCCACAACCGAGCGCGGTGGCTGCGGCGCCTCCGCCAGCTCCACCACCTGCAGCACGACCACCCGTCGTCCRCCCCGTTGTCC
>NZ_JBFUFP010000391.1:0-4691 GCF_056403375.1 Rhizobacter sp. P2_H2 | reverse complement strand
CGGTCACGCTGAGCGCACCGGCCTTTGCGGCCACGCAGATCGGGCAGAGCAGCAGCGCCACGGCGACGCTGAGCAACACCGGTGGCGTGGCGATCAACCTGACGGTGCCGACCGCCGCGGCGGTGTCGTCGGCGTCGGGCAGCGAGTTCGGCTTTGCGGGCACGACCTGCGGCACGACGTTGCCGGCCGGGGCGTCGTGCACGGTGACCGTGAGCTTCATGCCGACGGCTGCCGGCGCGCGCAGCGGCGGGCTGAACATCAACACCGAGCTAGGCGTGAAGGCGGTGGCGCTGTCGGGCGCAGGCCAAGCACCGTCGGGCAGCCTGAGCGCCATCGACTTCGGCAGCGTGGCCGTCGGCAACGTGCCGACGCTGACCTCAACGCTCGCCAACACAGGCGTCGGCCCGCTGAGCGTCACGGTGCCGACAGCGGCATCGGTCAGTGGCACGGACTTCGGCTTCGTCTCGACGACCTGCGGCAGCTCGCTGCCGGTGGGTGGCACGTGCGCGGTCACGGTGCGCTTCCAGCCGACGGCCAATGCCGCACGCAGCGGAAGCTTGAGCATCGGAACAGGTGCTGGGGCTCTGTCGGCTGCACTGAGCGGCACGGGGCTGCAATCGGTGATCTCAGTGACCGGCAATGGCGCAGCGAGCCTGACGGCGCAGAAGGGCGGTGCGGCGGGTGGCGGCACGGTCACCTTCACGAACAGCGGCAACCAGGCGGCGACGCTCGCGATGTCGGGCCTGAGCGCACCTTACTCGGTGAGCCCGGCAAGCTGCACGGCGCCTGCGGGCGGCAACTGCGCCGTGACAGTGTCGATGACGACGGCGGGAGCTATCGGCGCGCAAGGCGGCCAGACCTTGACGGTCACCGGCGGCACGACCGGTGCGGTGTCGGCTCCGGTGGCGGGCACGCTGTACGGCTCGGCGATCTCGGTCACCGGCAACGGCGCGACCGGCCTGAGTGCCACGAAGGGTGGCAGCGCCGCCTCCGGCACGGTGAGCTTCACGAACAGCGGCAACCAGGCCGCGACGTTGACGATGTCGGGTCTCAGTGGCGCGTACAGCGTGGCACCGGGCAGCTGTACGGTCGACCCGGGTGGCACGTGCGTGGTCACGGTGTCGATGAGCACGGGCAACGGCATCGGCGCGCAAGGTGCGCAGACGCTGGTGGCGACCGGCGGTACCTTGGGTGCGGCATCGGCTACGGTGTCGGGCACGTTGACCGGCTCGGTCGCGACGTTCAGCGGCGGCAGCCTGGCCTACGGCACGGTGAACCAGAACTCGGCGGCGCCGGCGAACGTGATCGGGTGGCGCAACGACGGCAACGTGCCGATGACGCTGTCGGGCTTGTCCGGCTTGCCGGGCGTGCTGAGTGTGGTGAGCAACGGCTGTACCAATGTGGCGCCTGGCCTGGCGTGCAGCATGACGGTTCAGTTGGCCACCGGCAGCTTGACGAGCTTCAGCCAGACGGTGAGCACGGTGGGGGCGACGATGAATGGATTGACCACCGCCAGCGGCACGGTGCAGACGATCCCGGGCGCGCTGTTCAACCTGAGCACGGCCGCGACTTCGACGCCCACGTACACGACGATCACGCTGACGGTGGCGAACCCGTACAGCGCGGCGCAGACGATCACGGCGGTGACCCAGAGCGATGCGGCCACGGCCGGCACGAGCACCTGCTCCGTGGGTGGCAGCGTGGCCGCGTCACCAGGGAGTTGCACCTTCCAGTGGATCTACGACCGATGCACCGCGCGCACGGTGAACTTCAGCGTGAAGAACGCGTTCGGCACCGCGACGACGAGCAAGGCGATCGTGAAGGGGACCTGCCTGTGAAGTACACAAAGCAAGCAATGAAGCGGCTGGCTCAACTGGTGATGCTCGCGAGCGCCGCTGCCGCGCAAGCGCAGGTTCAGCCACCCATTGACCCATTCCACTACACGAAGACGGTGAGCACCACTTACCGCGCCGACGGCCTGGTGGAAACCGAGAAGGTCGAGCCCGACGACCCCAAGCTGTGCGTGCTGACGACGTACGGCTACGACCCGGCGGGCAATCGCATCAGCACGCGGCAGGAGAACTGCCCGGGCGCGAGCGGTGAAGCGCTCTTCACAGCCCGTACGAGCACGACGACCTTTGCAACGCAGACAGTGACGATCGCCGGCCAGAGCATCAAGATGCCTGCAGGCAGCCTGCCGAGCGAGCGCAGGAATGCGTTGCTGCACGGTGAGACGCAGACGGTGGACCCGCGCTTTGGCACGGTGTTGAGCAAGACCGGGCCGAACGGGCTGACCACGCGCTGGGAATATGACGACCTGGGTCGCGCGACGCGAGAGATCCGTGCCGACGGCACGCGGTCGATCACGGCGTACTGCTACATCGCGGGCCGCGTCGACACCGCCACGAACAGCCCGACCTGCCCGAGCCCCGGCGCGGCCGAGATCCCGGCCGATGCGGTGAAGTTCACGCACGCGGAGCCGCGCGATGCAAGCGGCTCGGAGGGCGTCAAGAACGGCCCGTTCACCCGCAAGTACATCGACCGCGCGGGCCGGGTGCTTCGCCAGATCACCGAGGCGTTCGACGGCGCCACGCAACCCGGCGGCACGAACCGCCTGATCGCGACCGACACCGAGTACGGCGATCTGGGCCAGGTGCTGCTGCAGACGCAGCCGTACTTCCTGGACAGCGGCTCGTCGACCAGCGGCGGCGGCACCGACGTGGGGTTGTCGCGCTCGGAGTACGACGCGCTGGGTCGGGTCGTTCGCACCTACACGGCCGACCCCCAGGGCAACCAGCCGAGCGTGGGCTTCGGCAACCGGGGCAGCCGCCGGGCGCGGTTGTCGGCCGTGGTCTACGGCGCGCTGCAAACGACTGCCATCGACGACCAGGGTCACACCCGGCTCGAAGAGCGCAACGTGGAGGGCCGCCCGATCCGCATCACCGACGCACAAGGCGCGCAACTCGTCCACCAGCACGACGCATTCGGCAACCTCGTCACGACGAAGGACGCGTTGCAGAACACCGTGCAGATCGCGTACGACATCCGGGGCCGCAAGCTCAGGCTGACGGACCCGGACGCCGGGATGCTCGAGTACCACTACGACGCCCTCGGCCAGGCGGTGTGGCAGCAGAACCCGCTGCAGAAGCAGCGCGGCAGCCAGACGACGATGGCGTACGACGCGCTGGGCCGGATGACGCTGCGCACCGAGCCGGAGTACGCGAGCACCTGGACCTACGACAACTGCGCGATGGGCATCGGCAAGCTGTGCGCGACAAGTGCCAACACGGACCTCAGCCGGCAGTGGGTGTACGACAGCCTGGGACGGCTGATCAACACCCGCACGAGCATTGCCAACGGGCCGAGCTTTGCGAGCGCGCTGAGCTATGACGCCAACGGCCGGCAATCGACACAGACCTGGCCGACCGGGCTGATGGTGAACTACGGCTACACGCCGAAGGGATTCCTCGGCACGGTGTCGCTCGCGACGGCGGTCACGGTGAACCCGTTGCCCGCCACCCCAGGTGGCACGCCGGGAGCGAGCGTCACGCTGCCGGCCGGCACCGTGCTGTGGCAGGGGCTGGCCTACAACGCGTGGGACGGCCTGGAGCAGCAGAAGTACAGCAACGCGGTCGTGAGCAGGTCCGGCTATGAGGCATCGACGGGCCGCACCAGCAGCCTGACGACCGGCAAGGGCAACGCGACCGACGTGCTGAACCACGGCTACGTGTGGGACAGCCTGGGGCGCCTGACGAACCGCAATGATGCGAACGGGGATGGCGCGACCGGCGCGGTGACGGAGAACTTCGAGCACGACGCGCTCGGGCGGCTGCAGCGCTACACGGTGGCCGCGCCTGCGATCAGCGGCCTGGTGCGCACGGTGAGCCTGCAATACAACGCGCTGGGCAGCATCCTCTACAAGAGCGATGTCGGCATCTACAACTACGGCGCGCAGGGGGCGACCTCGGTTCGACCGCACGCCGTTCAAAGCATCGAGGGAGCCGCAGCCAACAGCTATGGCTTCGATGCGAACGGGAACATCGCGAGCGCGACGGCGGGCAAGTACCGTGGGATCACCTTCACCGGCTTCAACCTGCCGGACAGCCAGACAGGCGTGCAAGGGCCAGCAGGTGGCCCGAGCTATGTGTGGAGCTACGACGAAGACCACGCGCGCATTCGGGAGGTGCGGACGATTCCGAGCGGCACCAACGCCGGCACAAGAACGACGTGGTACCTGCATCCGGACAACACCGGTGGGCTGGCCTTCGAGAGCGAGGTCAATGCGCCGACGATGCCGAGCGCAGCCAATCCTGCGGTCACGAGCAATCGCCACTACCTGAGCGCGGGTGGCCAGAGCCTCGGCGTGCTGGTCACCACCGGCGCACTGCCCACGCTCGGTGCATCACAGACCGCACCAGCAGTGCAGTCCAGCATGGCAGCAGTGAAGCTGGAGTACTGGCACAAGGACCACCTGGGCAGCATCGCGGCGACGACCGACCATAACGGCGACGTGACGGCCCGCGATGCGTACGACCCGTTCGGCAAGCGGCGCTTCGCCAACGGCAACTACGACGCCGCAGGCACTCTGGTGATCGACTGGAGCCCAACCGTCAACGGCGGCACGGACCGCGGCTTCACCGGCCATGAGCAGCTCGACGACATCGGGCTCACGCACATGAACGGGCGCATGT